>DASWMA010000090.1:0-2084 GCA_036399995.1 Longimicrobium sp.
TCGTGGGTGAACAGCTCCACCGGCGCGGGGGGAGCCACGCGCTGCACGGGGAGCCCGTCCACCAGCGGGAACGACGTGCGCAGCGACTCGTGCCGCCGCACCAGCTCGTCCAGCGCGCGGCGGAGCGCGGCCTCGTCCAGCTCGCCCTCGAGCCGGGCGAAGAGGGGCATGTGGTAGGTGGCGCTCCCCGCCTCCATGCGGTCCACGAACCAGAGCCGCTCCTGCGCGAACGAGAGCGGGAGGTCCGCGCCCTCGCGCGGCACGGGGCGGATCGGAGGCGCCTCCACTCCCCGCGCGCCGCGGCGCAGCCCGTCGACCTCGGCGGCCAGTGCGCCCAGGGTGGGGTGCTCGAACACGGCGCGCACGGGGAGCTCCACCCCCAGCGTGTCGCGGACGCGCGAGGCGACGCGGGTGGCCAGGAGCGAGTGGCCGCCCAGCTCGAAGAAGCCGTCGTCGACCCCCACGCGCGCGGCGCCCAGCAGCTCGGCCCAGACGGCGGCGAGCAGCTCCTCGGTGGGGGTGCGCGGCGCCAGGTAGCCGGCGCCGGCGAGGTCGGTGGCGGCGGGCTCCGGCAGCGCCCGGCGGTCCACCTTCCCGTGGCGGGTGAGCGGGAGCGCGTCCATGAAGACGAACGCGGCCGGCACCATGTAGTCGGGGAGGTGGGCGAGGAGGTGCGCCCGCAGCGCGGCCGCGTCCGCCCCATCCGCCACCACCCACGCCACCAGCCGCTTCGCCTCGTCTTCGCCGCGCGCGAGGACGACGGCCTCGCGGACCGATGGATGGGCGAGCAGCGCGGACTCGATCTCGCCCGGCTCGATGCGGAAGCCGCGCACCTTCACCTGCTCGTCCGCACGCCCGTGGAACTCGAGCGAGCCGTCGGGGAGGCGCCGGGCGAGGTCGCCGGAGCGGTAGAGCCGCGCGGCCGGGTCGGCGGAGAAAGGGTCGGGGACGAAGCGCTGCGCCGTCAGCGCCGACCGGCCGAGATATCCCCGCGCCACGCCCGCGCCACCGACGTACATCTCGCCGACGATCCCGGCCGGCACCAGTCGTCCGTTGCGGTCGAGCAGGTGGATCGCCAGGTCGGGGATCGCCACGCCGATCGGGGACGCCGAGCCGTCCACCGTATCCGCCGCCCGGATCACACGATACGTGACGTGCACCGTCGTCTCGGTGATGCCGTACATGTTGGTGAGACGGGGACGATCATCCCCCCGCCGCTCCACCCATCCACGCAGCGTGGCCGGGTCGAGCGCCTCGCCGCCGAAGATCACGTGGCGCAGGGCGAGCGCGCGCATCTCCCCGCGCTCCGCCGCCATCTCGTCGGCGCGCATGAGCTGCCGGAACGCCGATGGCGTCTGGTTGAGCACGGTGACACCCTGGTCGGCCAGCAGGGCGTAGAACTCCCCGGGCGAGCGCGAGACGTCGAACGGAACGACGACGAGGCGGCCGCCATGGAGCAGCGCGCCCCAGATCTCCCAGACGGAGAAGTCGAAGGCGTAGGAGTGGAAGAGCGTCCACACGTCGTCCGCGCCGAAGCCGAACCAGTGGTCCGTCGCGGCGAAGAGGCGGACGACGTTGGCGTGCGTGACCTGCACCCCCTTCGGCTTCCCGGTCGACCCCGAGGTGTAGATGACGTACGCCAGCGATTCGGGGGAGATGTCGATCGCCGGCGCATCCGGCGGCTCCGCCGCGATCTCCTCCGCGTCGGTGTCGAGGCGGACGAGCGTGGTGCCATCTCCCGAGAGCCGGTCTGCCAGATCCGACGTGGTGACGACGATGGAGACGCCCGAATCCTCCAGCATGTAGGCCAGGCGGTCCCCGGGATACGCGGGGTCGAGCGGGAGGTAGCCCGCGCCGGCCTTCAGGATCGCCAGGATGCCGACCACGGTCTCGACCGAGCGCTCCACGCAGAGGCCCACCAGCCCGTCTGGCCGCGCGCCTAGCTTCGCCAGCCGGTGCGCGAGACGGTTGGCGCGCGCATCGAGCTCCGCGTAGGTGACGACCTCGTCGCCGAAGGCCACGGCGGCCGCGGCCGGCGTGCGCGCCGCCTGCTCGGCGAACCGCGCCGGGAGGCCCTGCGTGAC
>DASWMA010000091.1:0-5807 GCA_036399995.1 Longimicrobium sp.
GACCGAGTAGTCGACCGAGTTGCGGAACGGCCACCGCTGCGGCGGGATCGGGTGCGCCAGGTCGGTGCTGGCCAGCTGCCGGTTGGGGACGAAGGGGATGTCCATCGGCGTGGGGTTGCCGATGGTCTCGGTCAGGAGGCCGATCATGTTGTGGAAGTACGTCGTCGTCCTGAGCCCGCCGTTCCACCACGTGGAGTAGTTGGCTCCCCGCCGCGTGGTCACGCCGCGCTTGTCCTCGGCCACGAAGCGGTTGTGCATCGCCGAGCCCACCATGTCGATCCCCGTGACCACCAGCGGGTCGTACAGGTAGTTGAAGGGGTCGCGGAAGGGCGGGGCGAACATCACCGTGCCGGTGGGCCCGGTCTGGTGGTGGTTGTAGACGATCTGCGGGTACCACTCGCGGTACATCACCCGGTTCATGTTCTCCGTCTCCGGCTGCGTGGAGGCGTAGAAATCCCGGTTGTTGTCGTGGCCGATGTACTTCTGGTAGAGCCGCGGGATCTGGCCGGTGGAGCGGCGGCGCGGGTCGCTCTCGCGCATGTACCAGTTGCTCACCAGGTCCATGCCGTCGGGGTTGGCATGGACGAAGAGGACGATCACCTCGTTCAGGATGCGCGTGGTCTCGGGGTCGTTGCGGCTCACCAGCTGCCACAGCGTCTCCATCAGCTGCTGCGCGCCCAGCACCTCGTTGGCGTGCAGCCCCCCGTCGATCCACACCACCGCCTTCCCCTCCGCCGCCAGCCGCGCCGCCTCGGTCGAGTCCATCCCCCGCGCGCGGGCGAGCCGGGCGTTGTTCTGCCGGTGGCGATCCAGGTCGCGCAGGTTGGCGGGGCTGCTGACGATGGCCATCCACTGCGTGCGCCCCTCGGCCGTGCGCCCGATGTCCACCAGCCGCATGCGGTCGCTCTGCGTGGCCAGCTTCTGCCAGTAGGCGGTGAGCTGCTGGTAGTTGGGGAGCTGGTAGTCGGCGCCGATCGGGTGGCCGAACTGCTCCTGCGGGCTGGTGAGGCGCGCCTGCGCCCCCGCCTGCGAGGCGGCCAAAACGGCCAGGCCGGCGAGCGCCGCGCGGAAACGTCGATTCATCTGCGGTCCAGGGGCAGAGGGGCCGGCGCCCGCGCCGGGCGGCGGAAGACCGTGACGTGATCAGGATTGCGGGAGAATCCGCACCGCGGGGGGCGATGTCAAGCGTTTGCGGCTCGAACGCGGTGCGGGGGTACCCGGGGTACGCGTGGCTGCGGCGCCGCGGGGCTGCCTCCCTGGCGCTTCGCGCCTGTCCCTCCCCCAAAACAACCTGGGGGAGGGACCTGGGCTCGCTTCGCTCGCGGCTGGTTCGGCGCACCCCAGGCTGCGGGTTGAGTCCGAAGCTGCCGCGCGGGTGAAGTCCGCGCAGGCGGACTGTGTGCCGTTGTAGCCGCGACTTGAGTCGCATCTTACCAACAATCCCCTCGAACGTCTCCAGGCCCGGGCCCCACCCCGGCGCGCCCGTCCGCCGCGGTGCCATCACCCCCTCTGGCTCCAATCGCCGGATGGGGTGTACCTTTGCGGGATACCCCTGCACACCCCACGGCCCCAACGCTGCCCCCCATGCTGAACGCGGTTCCGAACACGGCCGAGTCCGTGGACCTGGGCCTGCTGGACCGGCTCGTCGACGAGGTGGAGACCGTGTTCCGCGGCAAGCGCGAGACGGTGCGGCTGTCGCTGGCCGCGCTGCTGGCGCACGGGCACATCCTGTTCGAAGACATCCCCGGCGTGGGGAAGACCACCCTGGCCCGCGCGCTCACCGCCGCCCTGGGGCTCGACTTCCGCCGGGTGCAGTTCACCAGCGACCTCCTCCCCAGCGACGTCCTGGGGGTGAGCGTCTACAACCCGCGCACGCACGAGTTCGAGACGCGCCCGGGGCCCATCTTCACCAACGTGGTGCTGGCCGACGAGATCAACCGCGCGCCGCCCCGTACGCAGAGCGGCCTGCTGGAGGCCATGCAGGAGGGCCGCGTGACCATCGACGAGCGGAGCTACACCCTCCCCACGCCGTTCCTGGTGATGGCCACGCAGAACCCGCTGGAACAGCACGGCACCTATCCGCTTCCCGAAAGCCAGCTCGACCGCTTCCTGATGCGCCTGTCCATCGGCTACCCCCAGCCCGAGGACGAGCGCGGCGTTCTGCTGCAGTCCGTCGGCAGCGGCGATCCCGTCGAGCGCGTGCACCCCGTGCTCGACGCCGGCCGCGTGCTGGCGCTGCAGGACCACGTGGAACGCGTGCACGCCGACGCCGCGCTGGTGGACTACCTGATGGCGCTGGTGCAGGCCACGCGCAACGAGCCGCGCCTGCGCGCCGGCGCCAGCACCCGCGCCGCCATCGGCCTGTTCCGCGCCTCGCGCGCCTACGCGCTGGTGGAGGGCCGCGACTACCTGGTGCCCGACGACGTGCGGCGCCTGGTGGTCCCCTGCCTGGCCCACCGCCTTCTCCCCGCCGGCGCATCGAGCCCCACGGGTGAGGCGTACGAAGAGTCGGTGGCGGTGCTGGAGGGGATCCTGGCGAACGTGCCGGTGCCGGTGTGACACCGAGTGGGTTCGCGTCGCGGCAGCCCGTGCCGGTGTGACGCACGTCCTCGCGTAGACGCAGGGTTGATGGTTCCGCGGGGATGATGCGCGTGGAATCGCGGCAGCCGGCGTGGGACGACGTGGGATATGCGAGTGAACTCGCGGCTACAACGGCACACAGTCCGCCTGCGCGCCGCCTGCGCGGACTTCGACGGAGCGAACCGCGCGCCCGCGCGCAGGGCGAACGCACTCACGCACTCACGCACTCACGCACTCACGCACTCACGCACCTGTTCGCAGTTGAAGGCCATCGCCCATCCCCCGCCCCCTGACGTGACCCACCCCGGGCGCCTTTCGCGCACCGCGGCGGGGATCCGCCGCTGGTTCCGGCCGCCGCGGCGGCTGCGCTTTTCGCGCGCCGGGTGGCTGTTCACCGGCGGCACGCTGGTGCTGGGGTTCGCCGCCGTGGGGACGGGGAACAACCTCCTCTACCTCGTCCTGGGCGCCATGCTGGGGTTCATCACGCTCAGCGGGTGGCTCAGCGAGCAGATGATCCGCCGCCTGGAGGTGCGCCGCCGGCCGGTGCGCGGCCTGACCGCCGGGCAGCCGGGGCGCATCACCTACGACCTGAGGAACGGCAAGCGCCGCCTCCCGTCCCTTGCCGTGGAGATCGGCGAGGCGGGGCGCGAGGGGGCGGCGTGGGTCGCGTCGCTGGAGGCGGGCGAGGCGGCGGTTGCGCGCGCCGAGACGGTGTTCCCGCGGCGCGGGGCCTTTCCGCTGGAGACGGTCACGCTCGCCACCTCGTTCCCCTTCGGCCTGTTCCGCAAGGAGCGCGACCTGGAGATCGCCGGCGAGGCCGTGGTGTGGCCGCGCCACGACCGCCCCGTGCGCGAGCCGCGGCTGGCGGGCGAGCGCGTGCGCCGCGCGGGCGAGAGCTTCGCCGGGGCGGCCGGCGCGCGCGGCGAGTACCGGGGCCTGCGCCCCTACCGCCCCGGCGACGACCCGCGCGACGTGCACTGGCGCACCACCGCCCGCGTGGGCCACCCCGTGATCCGCGAGTACGAGCGCGACCGGTCGAACGCGCTGTGGATCTGCCTGGACCTGCGCGCCGAGCCCGGCGACGAGGCCGAGGCCGCGGTGGAGATCGCCGCCAGCCTCGCGTCGGCGGCCATGCGGCGGGGCGACCCGTTCGCGCTGGCCACGGCCGACGCGCGGGTGGCGCCCGGCACCGGCGCCGCGCAGCTCGAGCGCGTGCTCGACGCGCTGGCCCGCGCCCGCCCACGGCCCGACGCCCCGCGCGCCGACCCGCCGGTGCCCGCGCGCGACTGCGTGCTGGTGACGGCGGGCACGCCGGACGGGCGCTGGGGCGACGTGTACACCCCCGCGCGCGAGGGGCGATGAAGCTGGCCCGCCTGCACCGCCGGCTGGTGAGCGCCATGGCCCTGGCCGCGCTGGTGGCCTATGCCGCCGGCGACGGCGTGGGCCCGCTCACGCTGGCCGCCGCCATCGCGCTGGCGCTGTCGCTGCTGTGGCTCCCCGGCCGGGCGGCGGGCGCGTGGATCGAGCGGGGGACGCGCACCGGGATCATGGCGCTGTTCGGCTGGCTGGTGTACGCCGCGCTGGTGCTGGGGCAGGATTTCATGCCCGGCGTGATGGCCATGCTCCTCTTTTTGCTGGCCGGCGAGGCGCTGCGCCCGGTGGAGGCGCGCAACGACATGCGGCTCTACTCGCTGTCGTTCGCGCTGCTGATCGCCGCCACGGCGTTCTACCCGGGGCTGGGGTTCGCCGCCGGCTTCGTGGCCTACGTGGGGCTCACCGTACTGGCGATGATGGTGGGGTACCTGCGCCGCGAGAGCGAGCGCTTCCGCCACGGCGGGGTGCGGGTGGGGCGCGGCTTCCTGCTGACCACCGTTGCGCTCTCGGGCATCACGCTGGCGATGAGCGCCGTCCTGTTCGTGCTGTTCCCGCGGCTGCCGCGTGCCTGGAACGTGCAGGGGCGCCGCGGCGGGGGCCCCGAGATGGCGGGGTTCAGCGACCGCGTGTCGCTGGGCAGCTTCGGCGGCCGCATCGGCAACAACCCCGAGGTGATGTTCCGGGTGGAGTTCACCACCGCCCCGCCCGACCGTGCCGAGGCGATCCACTGGCGCGGGCGCTCGTTCGACCGCTTCGACGGCACCGAGTGGTCGCGCTCGGCGGGGGTGGCCGCCGCGCGAGACCTGAGCACCAACGACTACGCCGTCCGCTGGGGCGGGCCGTACCGCCAGATGAGGATCTTCGGCGGGCCGCCGGGCGCCGACGTGCTGTTCGGGCCGCAGCCGGTGCTGGGGGTGCAGCCGCGCTCGGCCATCCGCCCCTTCCGCGGCACCAGCGGCGACATGGTGTTCTTCGGCTCCGACAACCCGGTCTACACGGTGTTCACCGCGGGCGGCCGCCCCACCGATGCCCGGCTGCTCCGCTCCGGCGGGAGCGACCCGCGCACCTTCGGGGGATACCTCCAGCTTCCCGCGCTCGACCCCCGGGTGTGGCGCCTGGCCGACTCGCTCACGGCGGGGAAGACGTCGCGGATCGACCAGGTGCGCGCGGTCGAGGCGTGGCTGCGCACCTTCCGCTACACGCTCGACCTGCCGGCGAACCGCGACGAGGCGTCGATCGAAGGCTTCCTCTTCCGGCGCCGCGCGGGGCACTGCGAATACTTCTCCACCGCCATGGCCGTGCTGCTGCGCGCCCGGCAGATCCCCGCCCGCAACGTGACGGGGTTCCTGGGCGGGGAGTGGAACGCGAACGCGCAGTACCTGGCGGTGACGGGGAACCAGGCGCACTCGTGGGTGGAGGTGTGGTTCCCCGAATACGGCTGGGTGCCCTTCGACCCCACACCGCCCAGCCGCGACGGGGTGGTGGAAAACGCGGGGCGCGGGTGGGGCGCCACCGCGCGGCTGTGGCTGGACGGCGTGGAGTACCGCTGGTACAAGTGGGTGCTCGACTACAACATGGACCGCCAGCTCTCGGTGTTCCGCGGCATCGGCTCGCTGTTCTCGCGGGGCGAGCAGGCGGCGGCCAGCCCCGGAGGTGGGGGCGGGCGGCCGGACGTGCGCATCGCCGAGCCGTGGCTGATGGCGCCGCTGGGGCTGGCGCTGCTCTGGCTCCTTTCCGCGCGCCGCGGGCGGGGGCCGCGGCTGGGCCGCGAGTCGCGCACCTACCTTGCCCTGCGCAGGGCGTACGCGCGCGCCGGCTGGGCGCCGGGCGAGGCCGGCGGGCCGCTGGAGTTC
>DASWMA010000092.1:0-3007 GCA_036399995.1 Longimicrobium sp.
GTGCAGCAGTTGCCGTAGCCCGCCACCACGCTGTCGCTGCACGCGGCGCCCGAGTCGGGGGTGGCGGTGCCGCGGCGCGCGCTCGCGCGGCGTTCGCCGTCGGGGCCGGCCAGGTCGCCGGAGCAGGCCGCGGCCACCAGGCACACGGCGGCGAGCGGGATCAGCAGCAGGCCGGCGGGACGAATGGTCATGCGGTCCTTCAGGTGAGTGGTTCAGGTGCGGCCGCGCTCCGGCCGCGGAACAGGTCGTACAGCGAGTCGGCGAGACGTTCGATCAGCGCGCGGTGGGCCAGCCAGAGCCTCCACTCCGACGGGATCGCCTCCACGCCGTAGAAGGCGCCGGCGAGCTGGCCGTAGATGGCGGCGGTGGTGTCGGCGTCGTTCCCCAGGTTGGCGGCGCGCAGGCAGCCGTCCTCGAACGTATCCGTTCTCCAGAAGGCCCACAGCGCGGCTTCCAGGCTCTTCACCACGTATCCCGAGCCCACGATCTGCGGCGGTCCCGTGGCCCGGAACGAGCCGCGCGCCACCTCCTCGATCTCCGGGGAGAGCGGATTCGCCTCCCAGCACCCCGGCACGGGCGCATAGATCCCGCCCAGCAGATCCCTCTTCCCCGCCCCCGCCACGGCGCCGACCAGCAGCGCGGCGAAGTACCGGCACGCGTCGACCGCCGCCCGCGCGCCGTGCGTGGTCCGCGAGCTGTCGCCCGAGCGCGCGATCGCCTCCACGGGGTCGGCCGCGAAGCAGAGCGGCACCGGCGCAAGCCGCATCAGCGAGCCGTTTCCGGCGGTGTCGGGGCGGGTGGAGCCGCTCCAGGGGTCGCCGGTCGCCTCGAAGCGCTCCAGCGCGCCCCGCACGGTTACGCCGATGTCGAAGCAGACGCCGGTGCTGCTCAGGTACCCCTCGCGATACCAGCGGAGGTAGCGCTCCATCTGGTCGCGCGGGTCGAAGCCCTGCCGCTCCACCAGGCTCTCGGCCAGGCACAGCGCCATCGAGGTGTCGTCGGTCCACTCCCCCGGCCGCAGGTCCCAGGGGCCGCCGCCGATCATGCCGGTCACCGGCGGGAAGGTGCCGGGCGGCTGGAACTCCACCGCCGCGCCCACCGCATCCCCCGCCGCAAGGCCGATCAGGGCACCGCGGAACCGCTCACGCACGCGTGGCGCGGAAGGCCCGGAACCGACGCTCACGCTCATCTGGCCGACCTGGAATCGTGGAGGGGAGAGATCATCGATCATCACACAATACCCAACGTTCTGTCAACGCCCAGCCGCCGATCCAGCGGCACGGGCCGATCCGCACGCCCCGATCGCGCGCACCCCCACGAGATCGCGGGCCGCGAATGGCGCCCCCTTCCCCGCCCTTGTAGATTCCCCGCCTTTCCCGACCCGAACCTGCCACACCCGAAACCAGCACGGAGCAATGGCGGACACGTTCAAGAACTTCATCGGCGGCGAGTGGGTGGAGCCGTCTTCCGGGCAGTACTTCGAGAATCGCAACCCGGCCAAGCAGTCGGACCTGATCGGCATGTTCCCGCGCAGCGGCCGCGAAGACGTGGACCGTGCCGTGGCCGCGGCGCGCGAAGCGTTCACCGACTGGAGCCGCACCCCGGCGCCGGCGCGCGGCGACATCCTCCGCCGCGTGGGCGACCTGCTCACCGAGCGCAAGGACGAGATCGCGAAGGCGGCCACGCGCGAGATGGGGAAGACGCTGCAGGAGACGCGCGGCGACGTGCAGGAGGGGATCGACACGGCCTACTACGCCGGCGTGGAGGGCCGCCGCCTGTTCGGCCACACCGTGCCGTCGGAGCTGCGCAACAAGTGGGCGATGAGCTACCGCCGGCCGATCGGCGTGTGCGGCCTGATCACCCCGTTCAACTTCCCGCTGGCGATCCCCACCTGGAAGATGTTCCCGGCGCTGGTGTGCGGGAACACGGTGGTGATCAAGCCCGCCGAAGACACGCCGCACACCGTGGCGCTGCTGGTGGAGGTGCTGGAAGAGGCCGGGATCCCGAAGGGCGTGGTGAACCTGGTGCACGGGCTGGGCGAAGAGGTGGGCGCCGCCATCGTGGAGCACCCCGGCATCCCCGTCATCTCCTTCACCGGGTCGACCGAGACGGGGTCGATGATCGCCCAGACGTGCGGGCGGATGCACAAGCGGCTGTCGCTGGAGATGGGCGGCAAGAACGCGCAGATCGTGATGGCCGACGCCGACCTGGACCTGGCGATCGACGGCGTGCTGTGGGGCGCGTTCGGCACCACGGGGCAGCGCTGCACCGCCACCAGCCGCCTCCTCCTCCAGAACGAGATCCACGACGACTTCGTGGCGCGGCTGATGGAGCGCGCGAAGGGGCTGAAGCTGGGCTACGGCCTGGAGAAGGGCGTGGACGTGGGCCCGCTGATCCACGAGGCGAGCCGGCAGAAGGTGGAGCAGTACGTGGAGATCGGGCAGGGCGAGGCGAACCTGGCGATGGGCGGCGAGCGCCCCAGCGGCGGCGGGCTGGACGACGGCTTCTTCTTCTCGCCCACCATCTTCACCGACGTGAAGCCGGGATCGCGGCTGGCCACCGAGGAGATCTTCGGGCCGGTGCTGTCGGTGATCCGCTTCGGCGAGCTGGACGAGGCGATCCGGATCAACAACGAGGTGAAGTACGGCCTCAGCTCGTCGATCTACACGCGCGACGCGGTGGCCAGCTTCCGCGCGTTCCAGGACCTGGACAACGGGATCACCTACGTCAACGCGCCCACCATCGGCGCCGAGGCGCACCTCCCGTTCGGCGGGGTGAAGCAGACCGGGAACGGCCACCGCGAGGGCGGCTGGGAGGTGTACGAGTTCTACAGCGAGACCAAGGTCTGCTACCTGGACTACAGCGGAAAGCTGCAGCGCGCGCAGATCGACAACTACGACGCGAGCCCGTACTGAGTCTCGACGAAGTACGAAAGTACGAGGTACGAAGTACGGAACAGGTGCGTGAGTGCGGAAGTGCGCGAGTGCGTTTGGCACTCGCGCACTTT
>DASWMA010000093.1:0-2619 GCA_036399995.1 Longimicrobium sp.
GGCTCCATCCCCGCGTATCCGGATGTAGCGGATCGGCACCCATCATCCTTCGCATCTCAGCCGGACGCGGGGAGCTTCACAGGCGTGGTGCCCAGCCACCGCGGCGGGCGAGCCGATCCGCCGATGCGACGAGAAGGAGCACGAGCACCGCGACCGGCGCGGCCGGGATCCCGCCGTCCGGCGTTTCCAGCAGGATGCGGAAGGCCCGGGCCAGCTGCGGCACCACCGCCGGCACGGCGACGGCGGCGCTGACCAGGAGGAGGACGGGCAGGATGAAGCGCTCGAAGACCGATGGGTGCGCGGGCTCCGGCATCGCGGCGGCCGCGAGCGACTCCGCGAACCCGGCGGGGAGCGCGAAGCCGGCGTCCTCCGCCAGCGCGTCGTAGACGATGGCGTACGCGGCGCGATCCGCATCTCCCGCGTCCGGGGCATCCGCCGCCTCGGGCGATCGGCTGCCGGCCGCCGCGGAGCGCAGCTGGCGGTCGAGGGCATCCTGGATCTCGTGGTCGCGCATCATGTGGCTCCGGATGAGGGTCCGTAGGCGGCCATCAGCTTCTCCTTGAGCAGCTTGCGGGCGCGGAAGAGGTGGCTCTTCACGGTGCCGTCGGGCAGCTCCGTCACCTCCACGATCTCGCCCACGCTCATCTCCTCCAGGTGGTACAGCGTGACCACCGTCCGGTACTGCACGGGCAGCTCGTCCACCCGCGCCCGCACGAAGGCCCGCATCTCCTCCGCCTCCGCGCTCTCCAGGGGCGACGGCCCGCTCCCCGCCACGCGGTCGATCGCCGGCTCTCCACCCTCACCGGCGTCGTGCAGGTCGTCGTAGAGCGGCAGGTCGCGGCGCTCAAGGTGGTTCAGGCACGCACGGTAGGCGATGCGCGCGATCCACGTGGAAAGCCGCGCCTGGTGCGCGAACGTGTCCAGCTTGCGGTACACGCGAAAGAACACGTCCTGGCACAGCTCTTCGCGGTCGCGCGGGTCGCGCACCATGCGGTGCACCACGTGCGCCACCAGCCGCTGGTGCTGCCGCACCAGCGCCGCAAAGGCGTCGCGCTCTCCCGCGAGCACCCGCTCGACGATCTCGCGATCGCTCTCCATCCCCCGTCAGACAGGACGTCCCCGGATCCGGTTGCAGACGCGTGAAGATCCGTCGCGACCCTGCCGTCTGCAACCAGATCGCGCATCCCCCCTGTCCATCCTCGACAGGCGGGCGAACGAGGCGCCACCCGCAAGCTGCCCGGCGGAGGCGTGCCACGTGGGCTCGAAGACCCGGCCGTGATCGCGGCCGCCTTCTCCTGGGTGATCGCCGCGAAGCTGCCGGCTGCAACCGGATCGCGGATCCCCCTGTCCATCCTTGCAGGCGGGCGAATGGCGCCCGCCGCAGACCGCTCCCGGAGACGCACCATGTGGTTCGAAAGCCCGGTCCTGATCGCGGCCGCCTTCTTCTGGATGATCGCCGCCGTCACCAAGATCGTGATGGACAACGGCACCAAGCGCCGCCTGCTGCAGGCGCGGGTGAACGAAGACGTGGTGCGGGCGCTCTTCCGGAAGGGGTACGACCCCGAGCTCTTCAGCGCCCTCAAGTGGGGGCTGGTGATGGCGACGCTGGGGCTGGGGCTCGTGATCGTGCAGCTGCTCGGGCTGCGTGCGTCGGAGCCCCTGGCGCTGGGCGTGATGCTGGTCTGCGCCGGCTCCGGGATGCTCGCCTACTACCTGGTCGCCACCACGGTGCTCAAGGCCGACCCGCGTGGCCGCTTCACCTCTCCGCCGGACGATGCGCCGCGCGGGGAGCGCTTTCCTGAGCCCTGACCCGGCTCACCCGACCCCCGACCTCCTTCGACATAGATCCACGATGAAGACGATCCTGATGATGGCGGCGGCGGTGCTGGCCGCCGCGCCCCTGGCCGCGCAGCCCGCCGTCCCGGCCTCCAACCCCGCCCCGCCGCGGACGGTGGAGATCCCCACCACCCCGGCCGGCTCCGCCGCGCGCGGGCTGATGGAGGCCGTGAACGCGGGCGGCGACGCGGCGGTGAACGACTGGGCGCGCCGGATGCTGCCGGAGCGCGGGTGGATGGGATGGACGCCGGAGCGCTGGGCAGCGTCGTTCGTGCGCCTGCGCGAGCAGAGCGGCGGGCTCGACCCGGTGCGGCTGATCGACCGCGGCGACCCGGCCTATGTCGCCGTGATCTTCCGCGCGCGCAACGGCGCCGGCCGCGTGGGAATCGAGTTCGCGATGAACGCCGACGGGCGGGTGGAATCGCTGGAGTTGCACCCCATGCCGGCGCCCGGCCCGCGCCCGGAGCTCCCGAGCGGACGGCTGGCGGATGACAGCGTCGGCCGTGCCGTGCAGGCGCACGTGGACCGGCTGGCGACGGCCGACCGCTTCAGTGGCGTGATCCTGCTGGCGCGCGGAGACCGCATCCTGCTGCACCGCGCGTACGGGATGGCGGACGCGGAAGCCAAGCGCGCGAACACGGTGGACACGCGCATCGGCAGCGGCTCGGTGCCCAAGATGATCACCGCCGTGGCCGTGGCGCAGCTGGTGGAACAGGGACGGATGCGCCTGGACGACACACTGGGCGCCCTGCTGCCGGACTACCCCAACGCCGACGCGCGGCG
>DASWMA010000094.1:0-6914 GCA_036399995.1 Longimicrobium sp.
CAGCCCGGCCCGGAGCGCAGCGGAGGGACACGCCCACATCCTGCTTTTTGCCCTTTGCCCTTCTCGTACCTCGAACTTCGTACATCGAACCGGAGCCGTGGGATGACCGACCGGAGCGTGACGCCCTGATGGCCGAGGCTCCCGACGACCGCTCGGCGGTGGAGCGCATCCGCGACCTGCTGGAGGGTGGCGACGCGCCGGCGCTGACCGACGCGCTGACCGGGCTGCACCCCAGCGACCTGGCCGACCTGCTGGAGGCGCTGGACGACGACGAGCGCACCGCCGTGCTGCGCGCGCTGGCCAGCGAGCCCGCGCTGGCCGCCGAGGCGCTGGCCGAGATGGAGCCCGACGAGCACCCCGAGGAGAGCCTCGCGGCGCTGGGCAGCGAGCAGATGGGCGACATCCTGGCCGAGCTGGCCGTGGACGACGCCGCCGACATCATCGGCGAGATGGACCCCGAGGACCAGGTTCGCGCCCTGGCCTCGCTCCCCCGCGCCGAGGCCGGCGAGATCCGCGAGCTGATGCGGTACCACGAGGAGTCGGCGGGCGGCATCATGACCACCGAGCTGGTGGCGGTGCCGGTGTCGCTGACCGCGGCCGAGACGATCGCCGAGGTGCGGCGGCAGGCGCAGGAGGTGGGGGAGTTCTACGTGATCTTCGTGGTGGACGCCGACGGCCGGCTGGCGGGGTGGCTCCCGCTTCCCTCGCTGGTGACGGCCGAGCCCGACGCGCGCGTGGCCGACCTGGTGCAGCCGACCATCGCCACGGTGCTCCCCGAGACCGACCAGGAGGAGGTGGGGCGGCTGGTGGCGCGCTACAACCTGACCGTGGTGCCGGTGGTGGACGCGGAGGGGCACCTGCTGGGCGGCGTGACCTTCGACGACGTGATCGACATCATCGAGGCGGAGAGCACCGAGGACCTCCTCCGCTTCGGCGGCACCTCGGGCGAGGAGGAGCTGCGCGGCGGCTGGTGGGACGCGATCCGCGCGCGGCTCCCCTGGCTGTTCGTCAACCTGTTCACGGCCTTCGCCGCCGCCCTGGTGGTGATCGCCTTCCAGAGCACGGTGGCGGCGCTCCCGCTGCTGGCGGTGCTGATGCCGGTGATCGCCGGGATGGGCGGCAACACGGGGACGCAGGCGCTGGCGGTGACCGTGCGGCGCCTGGCGCTGACGCGCGAGTCGCCGGGCAACCGCTGGTCGGTGGTGGGGAAGGAGCTGCTGGTGGGGATGGGGAACGGCTTCGCGATCGGGACGATCGTGGCGATCGCGGCCTTCGTGACCTATCAGAACGCGATGCTGGGGGTGGTGGTGCTGGTGGCGATGTGGATGAACCTGGCCGTGGCCGGCTTCGCGGGCGCCTTCGTCCCCATCGTGCTGGAGCGCCTGAACGTGGACCCCGCCGTCGCGTCCTCCATCTTCGTGACCACCTTCACCGACACGTGCGGCTTCCTGCTGCTGCTGGGCCTCGCCTCGCAGCTGCTGCTGTGACGGGCCGCCGCCGAAGCCTCGACGCGACATGACCGGTTTCCGCGACCTCGATTTCGGTGAGCTCACGGGCGGCGGCGTGGCCGTGGAGCTGCCGCTGCGCTTTCGCGTGCCCGCCGGCTTCGTCGCCGTACGCGACGGCTTTCAGACGTGGTGGATGAGCGAGCACGACCGCGCCGGGCACGAGCGCGACCCCTCGTCCACGCTGGGCGACGGCTTCTTTTCCGTGACGCTGAGCCTGAACGTGGGCTACGACCGCGCCCGCGACGTGTTCTTCGGCGGCGGCGCAGGGGACGGCGACGAGACGACGATGGCGGCGGGGTTCGCGCGGGCGGGCGTGGAGGACGTGGCCGTCGAGCGGTACGACGTGAACGGCATCCCGGTCCTGTTCGTGGAGGGCCGGCAGGACGGTCGCCGCGTGGCGATGTGCTACCTGGCCACGCTGATCGACACCAACGTCGTCTTCCTCTTCTACTCGCACCCCACGCCGTTCCGCGAGGTCGACGGGCAGCGGTGGGAGGAGATGAAGCGCGGGATTTTGTCTTCGCGGGACGAGGTACGGTTCCCGGTCGCTCCGGCGGCCTCGCGCCCTCTCCCCGCGCCTTAGAGCGCTCGCCCTCTCCCGTTCCGGGAGAGGGAGGCTGCCGCGGATGCGGTGTGCCCTGCGACCTTCGGCGCACTCGGAGGCTGCTTTCGCGCCGGATGCCCCTTGCAACCTCTCCCGGTACGGGAGAGGTGGACGCCCTGAGGCGGCCGGAGAGGGCGCGGTGCGGCGGAGCCCCACGATCGTTCGCCTCCGACACGACTTACCTTTCGCCTCCGCACTCTCGCGCTTTCGCACTTCCGCACTCCTGTCATCTTCGGTATACTTTCGCCCATGCTCACCGAACTGCGCATCCGCAACTTCGCGCTGATCGACAGGCTGTCCGTACGGCTCGGCCCGGGGCTGAACGTGCTCACGGGCGAGACCGGGGCGGGGAAGTCGATCATCGTGGGCGCGCTCTCGCTGCTGCTGGGCGAGCGCGCGTCCAGCGAGGTGGTGCGCAGCGGCGAAGACCGCGCCTCCATCGAGGGCGTGTTCGAGGTGGACGGGCGCGGCGACCTGGCGCGGCTGCTGGACGAGCGCGGGATCGAGCCCGAAGACGGCGTGCTGGTGCTGAAGCGGGAGGTGGCCGCCGAGGGGCGCAGCCGCGCGTGGGTGAACGGCTCGCCCGCCACCGCGTCGCTGCTGGGCGAGATCGGGCGGATGCTGGTGGACCTGCACGGCCAGCACGAGCACCAGACGCTGCTGCGCCGCGACGAGCAGCGCGCCATCCTCGACGCCTATGCCGGGAACGCCGCGCTGCTGGCCGAGGTCCGCGCCGCCCACGCGTCCACGGTAGACCTCCGGCGCGAGGTGGCCGACCTGGAGCGCCGCCGCCGCGAGGCGCTGCAGCGCGCCGACTACCTGCGCTTCCAGGCCGACGAGATCGAGAAGGCGGCGCTGAAGCCCGGGGAAGAGGAGTCGCTGGAGGAGGAGGCGCGCCGCCTGTCGCACTCCGAGGAGCTGACCTCGCTCTCGGCCCAGCTCTACGACGAGCTGACGGGCTCCGACCAGTCGATCGTGGGCTCGCTGGGGCACCTGAGCCGCGCGCTGGAGCACCTGGTGCGCATCGACCCGGCGCAGGAGGGCGCGCGCGAGCTGTACGACACCGCGTACTATGCGCTGCAGGAGCTGGGCGACCGGATGGAGCGCTACGCCCAGACGGTGGAGCACGACCCCGCCCGGCTCGACGAGATCCGCCGCCGGCAGGACCTGATCTTCCGCCTGCGCACCAAGTACGGCGGCACGGTGGAAGAGGTGGCCGCCATCGGCCGCGCCGCGCGCGAAGAGCTGGACCTGATCGACGGGGCCGACTTCGAGCTGGGCGCGCTCCAGAAGCGCCTCGCCACCGCCGCGGCCGAGCTGGAGCGCCTGGCCGGCGACCTGACCGCGCGCCGCGTGGACGCCGCGGCGCGCCTGGCCGGCGAGGTGAACGCGGTGCTCCCCGACCTGGGGATGAGTGGCGGCCGCCTGGAGGTGGCGCGCGTGCCGCTGGCCGAGCCGGCGGCGTTCGGCGCCGAAGAGGTGGAGTTCCGCGTGAGCCTGAACCGCGGGTTCGAGCCGCGCGCGCTGAGCTTCGTGGCGTCGGGCGGCGAGATGTCGCGCATCATGCTGGCGCTCAAGACGATCCTGGCGCGGCTCGACGCGGTGCCCACCCTGGTGTTCGACGAGGTCGACGCGGGGATCGGCGGGCGGGTGGCGCTGCAGGTGGGCGACAAGATGCGCGAGGTGGCGGGGAGCCACCAGGTGTTCGCCATCACGCATCTCCCCCAGATCGCCAGCCGCGCCAACGTGCACCTGCGGGTGAGCAAGCACGACCGCCCCGACGGCAAGACCGCCACCGAGGTCGCGCCGCTCGACGACGAGGAGCGCATCCGCGAGATCGCGCGGATGCTGGGCGGCGACCCCGAGAGCGCGGTGAGCCTGGAGCACGCGCGCGAGCTGCTGGAGCGCGGGGTGCCGGTGAGCTGAGGGTTCAGCGGCCTCGGGGTAGCCGAGGTACCCGGGGTATCCAGGGTATCCCAGGTATCCGGGGTATCCGGGGTATCCGGGGTATCCGGGGTATCCGGGGTATCCGGGGTATCCGGGGCGAATGAATTCGCTGCAACAACCACACGAAGTCCGCCTTCGCGGACTACCGCTTCGGCTCATTTCTCGGCTGCGGCGCGCGCATTCAGGATCGAACAGGTTGGGCTGTTCAGCTGCGGCTGATGGACAGCTGTTCCGTGCACGATCGCTTCGGCTGAACGACAGGCTGTAGTCCGCGAAGGCGGACTTCGTGTGGTTGTTGCCGCGGTTTCAACCGCCCTTCCCACCTTGCTCATCCACAAAACCAACCGCCCGGCGCGCTGGTCTGCGCGCCGGGCGGTTTCTGCTTCTTCCCCGCTGTCGTCACCAGCCGGTTGAACCCGCGCCGGGCGTCGGAGTCCCCGGCGTGGTCGGCGCCGGCGGCGGGGGCGCGGGCGGTGGGGGCGTCGGCCGGACGGCCGGCGGCGGCACGGACGGCTCGGTGGCAGGCGCTCCGGCGGGCAACGGCGGCGCGCTGGGCGGAGCCGCGGGCGGCCGCGCGGGCGGCTGGACCACCGGGGCCGGCGGTGGCGACGGCGCGGCCGTGGGCTCTCCGGCGGGCGTGGTGGGCGGCGGAGGCGGCGGGGGGAGGGGCCGGCCGGCGCTGTCGGTGGCCGTGGTGTCGGCGCGGGCGCGGCGGGGGCGGCCCACGGCCTGGTACAGCAGGCGCCCCACCACCTCCAGCGTGCCCGCGTGCGGCGCGTAGCCGCCGCCCATGACGCTGTTGTGGTACAGCAGCGACACCTCGAACGGCACCCGCGAGCGCCCGGCCTCGAACGCCTCGATGGTGCTGTAGCTGGCGCCCAGGCTCAGGCTGTGCGCCGTCCACGCGTCGATGCGCTCCACCGGGCCCAGCAGCACCTCGCCCGCGTCGCCGCCGCTGTACGTGGTGCCGCCGTTGTGGTCGAAGCGGTAGCCGGCCGCGAAGGTGATCTCGCGCGTGAGCCGGTACCGCGGGAGCAGCATGGCCCCCAGCCGCGCGCCCGGCTCGCGCCGCACGCTCACCGGCAGCGCCGTGTCGCCCGGGAACGGGCGCGTGGCCGAGAACGGGCGGCGCAGCACCGACGCGCCGAAGAGCTGCGCGAACCCCGCCGACCCCGTCACCCAGAAGCGCCCCGAGGGGTAGACGTCGCCCGTCACCTCGGCCGCCACGCCGAAGTGCCCGGTGTTGCGGGGGATGATCAGCAGGAACGCCGTGTCGGCCTTCGGCCCCGTGGGGAAGCGCGCCGTGAGCGTCACCGCCGCCCGCGCGCCGCGCGGCCGCGCCAGCGCGTACGAGGTGCCGCCTGTGGTGTTCAGGAACTGAAAGCGGACCCCCGCCTCCACGTCGCCCAGGTACGAGTTGGTGGCCCTCGACACCGCGCCCAGCGCGGCGGTGTCTTCGCCCGTGAGCGTGGCGGCCAGCGCCGGCTGGGCCAGCAGCGCCGAAAGGCTGGCCACGGCGGTGGGAAGGAGGAGGGTGTCGCCCGTCAGCTCCTTCACCCGGCGCTGCAGCTCGAGCGCGGCCGGCGTGCCCGACACCGGGAGGAGCCGCGACGAGCCGAGCGCCGCGTACGCCGGGTCGATCTCGGCCAGCCGGGCCGCGTTGCCGGTGGCGTCGGTGTTCAGCCCCAGGTTGCTGCCGGCCAGCCCCAGCGCGGTGACCGCCGTTCCGTTGCGGTCGACGGGCACCGTGAGGCGCACGGTGATCCGGCGCGTGAGCCCGTAGGCCAGTGAGAACGGCGCCCGGCGATGGTCGCTGGCCAGCTCGGCGGCCAGCGTTCCGCCGGTCACCTCCTCAGGGGTGACGGGGGTGGGCACCTGGCCCGCCGTGCCGGCGAAGAAGGCGGCCAGCCCGGTGCGCACCGGGCCCAGCGCGGGGGCCAGCAGCGTTTCGGCCAGAGGGGCGAGCTGCGACTGGAAGGTGGCGCCCAGCGGCTCGCTCCCGCCGTCGGCGAAGAGCGAGTTGTACTGCTGGTAGATCCCGGCCGCGCGGAACTCCACCCACCCCCGCTGCAGCGTGCGCGCGTCGGCGCCCTGCGCGCGGGCGGAGGTGGAGAGAAGGGCGGCGGCCAGCGGCAGAAGCGCTGCGGCGGCGCGGAAGAGTCGGATGGTCACGGCGTGCGCCGCCTGGGTGCGGGGGCAGTGCGGGCCCGCGTGCGCGGGCGCTTTGGCGGGTGGGACGCTAGCGCGGCGCCGGGGCGCTGTCAACGCGGCGCGAGATGGCTCATGGCGCGCTAATGCACGGTTTTTCCGCCACGGGGGGTTGACCCCCGCCAAAGGCCCGGATACATTTGGGGCTCTGAAAAACGCGGGCATAGCTCAGTTGGTAGAGCGCAACCTTGCCAAGGTTGAGGTCGCCGGTTCGAGCCCGGTTGCCCGCTCTCTGCGCCCGCCGCAACGGTGTGCGGCAGAACGGCGCCGTAGCCAAGTGGTAAGGCAGAGGACTGCAAATCCTCCACCCCCGGTTCGAATCCGGGCGGCGCCTCTAAGCAGGAGCCCGGACGGGAGTTAGCGGCCGGGTGGCGGTTGACGGAAGCAGGCTGGGCTGATAGATTTACCGGCCTGCAGCAAGGTAGCGCCCCGTTCGTCTAGTGGCCTAGGACAACGCCCTCTCACGGCGTAAACAGGGGTTCGATTCCCCTACGGGGTACTTGAGAATCTGGGGGACAAAGGGTCAGGGCCCCGCAGGCAGCAGCCCATCTCCTGGCGCGGGCGCGGTGCAAGCCGGCCCGCGATAACGGTCGATTAGCTCAGTTGGTTAGAGCGCTCGCCTCACATGCGAGAGGTCCGGGGTTCGA
>DASWMA010000095.1:0-4609 GCA_036399995.1 Longimicrobium sp.
CTCGTTGTCGGGCCACAGCCCCAGCTGGAAGTCGGAGAGCGCGGCGATCTTCATCCCGCTCCACCCGGGGGGGAGGTCGGGCACCTCGATCTCCACCGGCGTGACCACCACGTTCTTGTCCGCCGACACGCCGTACACGTCGGCGGGGTTGGGGCCGGTGCTGTCGTCGGGAAGGGCGCCGGCGTCGGCGGCGCGGCTGCCGCCGCGGTTGCACGCCGCGGCCGCCAGCGACAGGAGCGCGAGGGCGAGCAGCCGTCGCGGAACGCTGCGTAGGGTGGTCAATACCGTGTCGGTCAGGGTCCGTGAACGCGCGCCGCACCTTCGGCGGGGCGCCCGCCAGCGTGCAACGGCGGTGCCACGCGGCTGATCTTACGCGCCGAGCCGCACCGCGTCCACGCGCCGGGGGCGGGTCACGTGCTCGAACTGCCGGGGATTGAGGCGGAACCAGCGGCTGATCAGGAGGATCTCGTCCACCTGGTGGCGGGTGACCATCCCGGTGGGCTCGGGGCGGGTGAAGTGCTCTTCGCAGAGGTCGTCCAGCCGCCGGCGCTCGGCCTTGCCGCGGGGCTGCGGCACCACCGCGCGCACCGTGCCGCGGCGCACCAGGTACACGCGGTCGTCGCCCTCTTCGCCGGGGACGTGGTACAGGAAGGAGAGCGAGTCGAGCGCGTCGCGCAGCTCGGCGAACTCGTCGCGCAGCGCCTCGAGCCGCCGCAGCCGGTCGCGCAGCGTGGCCGCCAGCTCGAACTGCATCCGCTCGGCCGCGGCCTGCATCCGCTCGTCCAGGCGCTGCAGCGGGTCGTCGGCCGCGCCGTTCAGGAAGGCGCGCGCCGTGTCGACCCGCGCGCGGTACTGCTCCTGGGTGCACCCCCCGGCGCAGGGGCCCAGGCACAGCCGCAGCTCCATCCGGTGGCAGCGGGGCGTGTGCTCGAACGAGAACAGGTCCGACTGGTCGGCGAAGCGGATCGGGGTGCCGGTGGGGCAGTCGCGCAGGCCCAGCGCGTCGTTCAGCTCGCGCACCGCGTCCACCACCCGCTTCCCCCCGCGGAAGGGGCCGTAGTAGGCGGCCGCGTCGTCGGTCACCGTGTGCACCACGTGCAGCCGCGGCGCCGCGCCCGGCACCAGCTTCAGGAACGACCAGCGCCCGTCGCGCTTGTGCTGCACGTTCATCCGCGGCCGGTGGCGCTTGATCAGCTCCAGCTCGCGCAGCAGCGCCGCGAACTCGCTGGGCTGGTACTCCCATTCCAGCCCCGCGGCCTCGCCCAAGATGCGGTGCCCCTTCTCGCCGCGCGGAGCGCGGAAGTACGAGAGGAGGCGCGTGCGCAGCGACTTCGACTTCCCCACGTACATCACCTCGCCGTGCCTGCCCAGCATGCGGTACACGCCGGGCCGGTTGCGCGCGTCGCCGACGGCGTCGCGGAGGGGATGCGGGGACTTGCGTGCCACTGAGGCGGGTGCGGCTGACGGTGAAGAGAAACCGAACAGGTGGAAGGTAGCGCGCGCGGGCACGCGAGGAAAGTGTCTGTGCGAAGGAGAGCCGGCCGGCCGGGAGCGTCCGCCCCTGTCCATTCGCGTATTTTGTCTGGTTAAGGATCTAGCGTACACGGCGGCATCGCAAGCACAAGAAGCAAAAATCGGGAAAAATAAACGAAGAACGTAGGGAAACAATACAAAAACAAGTAAAAAACGGCTGGACGCTACGTCGCGAGAGGACCTGAATGGTGACGGTTTGCGCGTCGCGCAGCGGCCCAAACGGGGTTATTGTTCAATCAACGGGCACCCCCGCCCGCCTGGTTCATCCACTTCCCCGAGGCATCCATGAAGACGCTCCGTATCCTCCTGGCCGCCGCCGCGCTCGGCCTCACCCTGGGCGCCTGCGCCGCCGAGGGGCCGACCGCCCCGGCGCGCACCCCCGGCCACCGCGCCGCCGACGGCTCGTCCGACTCCACCACCGCCACGACCGGTCAGAACTCTCCCGGCTCTCCCTCCAGCACTCCGCCCGCCCCGCTCCCCGGCGACCCGCCCCCGCCCGACGACCGCGGCGGGCAGATCACCGGGCCCGGCGCCTGACGCCGAAACGACGAAACGCCGGGCGCGGAGGTTCCGCGCCCGGCGTTTCGTCGTGCGTGCTTCCGGTCAGCTCGACAGCGAGTGCACCAGGTCGTTGGCCAGCAGCGCGTCGGCGGTCTCGACCGGCTCCTGGCGGGCGGCGGTGTTCTGCTCGGCGCGCTGGTGCCGGCGCGCGGCGTCCACCAGTGCCTCGGCGGTCAGCCGCGTCTTGCCGTCGCCGTGCCGGGTGGCGCCGTCGAGCGCACGCTGCGCCGCCTCTTCCGCCCGGTCCCAGATGCCCAGGCTCAGCGCGCCGTACGCCAGGTCGAGCCAGGCGCGGGCCTCGGTGTCGGGGTTGGGGTAGGAGGCGACCATCTCGGTCACGTCGCCCCATGCCGTCTGGAAAGTCTCCCGGTCGCCCGCCGCGCCCGCCGCCCGGCCGATGTCGCCGAACACGCTCAGGCGCAGCGCCGGCTCGTCGCTGTGCCGCACCAGCGACTTGAGCACCGGCAGCGCGCGGTCGCCGTACCCCTGCGTGGTCCAGAAGTAGGCGATGTCGTGCGCCAGCGTGGGGAGCTTGGGGTGGTGCGGGCCATACGCCTCGTAGGCGCCGCGAGCGAACTCGTGGGCACGGGCCGCGTCGCCGGTCTCCACCGCGATCCCGAACAGGCCGTGCAGCGCCAGCCCTTCGATGTCGTGCAGCGAGTTGCGCCCCGCGGCCTTGAGGGTGCGCTCGTAGAAGCGGCGCGCCGCGGGGAAGTTGCCGCGCTGCACGTACAGCGTGCCCAGCCCGGCGAACGCCAGCGCGTAGGTGGGCCAGTCGCCCGCCTGCCGCGCCAGCGCGATGGTGCGGCGGTACCAGGTCTCGGCGCGGGCGTTCTCGAAGCGGCGCCGCGCCAGGCGGCCCACGTTGTAGGCGCCCGTGGGGTCGGCCGGGGTCACCACGGCCGCCGCCTGCGCGAACGAGAGCGCCGCGGCCAGCAGCCCGCGCGCCTCCGCCCACTGCGAAAGCTGCCGGCACGCCAGCGCCACGTTCTCTTCGCGCGCCGTCTCGGGCTGCCCCACCATCCCGGCGAGCACCTTGATCGGCTCCTCGGTCTCGGCCGGGGCGCCCGCGGCCAGGGCGGCAGCGATCCGAGAAGTGTCCGACGCTGGCGCGAAGAGAGCTCCGCGGTGGGCAAGGTCGGCGCGGCCCCACAGCATGGCGTCGCGCAGCGACTGCCAGAGCACCAGCCCCAGCTCGCCCGAGATCTCCTCGAGCACGCTCAGACCCTCGAACGCGTCGGTGTCGCCGTGGGTGAGCGCCGGCGGTACGCGCCAGCGGCGCAGCGTCTTGCGTGGTGGCGCCTTGAACTTGCGTTGTCTCATGGTTGGGCAGGTACGGAGCGTAAGGAGAGGGAGGAAACGTTCGCTCGCGGAAGGCCTACGGCTGCAAAGATAATGCGGTGGGGGAAAATGGGAAGTAGTTTAGCATAACGGAACGTCGTGCCGCTTCACCGCTGGCAGTGTGGACAGTAGAAGGTGGAACGGCCGCCCTGTACCAGACGGTTGATCGGGCGGTGGCACTTTAGGCACGGTTCCCCTTCGCGGTCGTACACGCGCAGGCGGCGGACGAACTCGCCGGGCTCGCCCTCGGCGTCGCGGTAGTCCAGAAGGGTGGTGCCGCGAAACTCGATCGACTCGGCCAGCACGTCGCGCACGGCGTCGCGGATGCGCTTCGCCTGGGGGCGCGTGAGCTCGTCGGCGGGGGTGCGCGGGTTCACGCGGGCGCGGAAGAGCGCTTCGCTGGCGTAGATGTTTCCCACCCCCACCACCCGGGCCTGGTCCATCAGCCACACCTTGATGGCCACCCGCGAGCGGCGGGTGGCGTCCCACAGCCAGCGGGCGGTGAACTCGTCCGACAGCGGCTCCACCCCCAGCTTCGCCTCCCACGCGGCCCACCCCTCGGGCGTCATCCGCCACAGCCGGCCGAAGCGGCGTACGTCGTGGTACAGCAGCTCGCGGCCGTCCTCCAGGTGGAAGCGCACGCCGGGGTGGGTGGGCGCGGGCTCGCCGTCGCGGACGAGGTAGAGCCGGCCGGTCATCCCCAGGTTCACCAGCAGGTACTCGCCGCCGGTGTCCATCACGATGTTCTTGGCGCGCCGCGTGATGCTCTCGATCCGCCTTCCCTCCAGCCCCTGCGCGAACGAATCGGCGCTCTCGTCGTCGATCAGGTCGGGCTTGAGCACCTCCACCGCGCGGATGGTGGCGCCGGGAAGGGTGCCCGCCAGCCCGCGGACGATGGTCTCGACTTCGGGGAGCTCAGGCACGCGCGGCCTCCGTGCGCTCGATCTCGCGCCAGCCGATGTCGCGGCGCCAGGTGGCCCCGGCGAAGCGGATGCGCTCGGCCGCCGCCCGGCTCCTGGCCGCCGCGTCGGCCACGGTCGCCGCCAGCCCGGTCACGGCGAGCACGCGCCCGCCCGAGGTCACCAGCCCGCCGCCCCCGCCGCCGCCGCGCCGGTCCACCTTCGTGCCCGCGTGGAAGACGATCACGTCGCCCGCTGCCTCGAGGCCGGCGGGG
>DASWMA010000096.1:0-5889 GCA_036399995.1 Longimicrobium sp.
TGGAGCTGGAGGCCGGGTGGATGCCCGTGCTGGTGAACGGCGCCCGCAACCCGAAGGTGCGCCCCGGCGGGACCGGCTACCTCGACGTGAGCCGGGTGATCCGCGTGCTCGACCGGCCGGCGGGGAACGTGGACCGCAGCCAGGGCGATGTGCACGCCGCCGGCAACCCGCACTACTGGCTCGACCCCGAGAACGGCCGGCGGATCGCGCGGCACTTCCGCGACCGCTTCAGCCAGCTCGCCCCGGCCGACGCGCAGACCTTCGCGCGCAACTACGCCGCGTGGGAGGCGCGCCTGAACGCCGCCGAGCGCGCCTGGGCCCCGCAGATCGCGCAGATCCGCGGGAAGCCGGTGGTGGCCTGGCACACCAGCTGGCGCTACTTCGCCGCCTACAACGGGATGAACATCGTGGGCTTCATGGAGCCCAAGCCGGGCGTGCCGCCTTCCCCTTCGCACCTCGCGGGGCTGATCGCCACGATGCGGCGCACGGGGGCCAAGGTGATCCTGATGGAGCCGTACTACGACCGGCGCACCGCCGACTTCGTGGCGCAGCGCACGGGGGCGCGGGTGCTCGTCCTCCCCCCGTCGGTGGGCGGCATCCGCACCATCACCGACTACATCCAGCTGATGCAGCACGACGTGGGGCAGCTGGCCGCGGCGGTGAGATGAGCGCACTGGTGACCTTCGACCGCGCGGCGCTCGGCTACGGCCGCCGCGCGGTGCTCTCCGACCTGGCGTTCTCGGTGAACGAGGGCGACTTCCTGGGGATGGTGGGCCCCAACGGGGCGGGGAAGACCACCGTGCTGCGCGCCCTGCTGGGCACGCTCAAGCCGCTGTCGGGCACGGTCACCCGCGCGCCCGGGCTGCGCTTCGGCTACGTGCCGCAGCGCGACCAGGTGGACTACAACTTTCCGCTCAAGGTGCTCGACGTGGTGCTGATGGGGCGCTACGACCGCATCGGCCTGGCCCGCCGCCCGGGGAAGGACGACCGCGAGCGGGCGATGGTGGCGCTGGAGCACGTGGGGATCCCCGAGCTGGCCGGGCGCCCGCTGAAGGACCTGTCGGGCGGGCAGAAGCAGCGCACGCTGATCGCCCGGGCGCTGGTGGGCGAGCCCAACATCCTGGTGCTCGACGAGCCCACCAACGGGATGGACCTGGTCTCCACCACGCAGATCCTGGGGCTCGTGCGCGAGCTGCACGAGCGCGACGGGATCACCGCGGTGATGGTGAGCCACGCGCTGAACGAGGTGGCCAACTACGTCCAGCGCATCGCGCTGGTGGTGGGTGGCGGCTTCCGCATCGGAGCGGTGGACGAGATCATGACCGAGCCGGTGCTGAGCGAGATGTACGGCATCCCCGTGGAGGTCGACTCGCACGACGGGCACCGCATCGTGCTGGCGCGGCGCGTTGCCCCGGGCGAGGAGGCGCGCCGTGTTTGACGCCGTCCTCCTCTTCCGCGAGTCGCTGTACGGCGCGCTGGTGATCGCGCTGGTGTGCTCAGTGCTGGGCGTGTACGTGGTGCTGCGCCGCATCGTGTTCGTGGGCGCGGCGCTGGCCCAGCTCTCGTCGGCGGGGATCGCGCTGGCGCTGTTCATGTCCGGCGTGGCCGGGGCCGAGGGGCTGGGGGCGCACCCGGTGACGCTGGCGCTGGTGGTGACGCTGGCGGGGGCGCTCTTCTTCGGCGTGGAGGGCGGCGGCCGCGGCCCGGTGCCGCCCGACGCCACCATCGGCGTGACCTACGCGGTGGCGGCCGCCGCGGGGATCCTGCTGGTGGCCAAGGCCAGCACGGGTGAGGCGCACGACATCTTCCTGCAGGGCAACATCCTGGGGATCACCCGCAAGGACACGCTGGTGCTGGTCGGCGTGTCGGTGCCCGTGCTGCTGATCCACCTGCTGTTCTACAAGGAGTTCCTCTTCGTCTCGTTCGACCGCGAGACGGCGCGCACGCTGGGCTACCGCGTGGCCGCCTGGAACCTGCTGCTGTACCTCACGCTGGGGCTGGTGATCGCCTTCGCCATGCAGTTCGCGGGGGTGATGCTGGTGTTCAACTTCCTGGTGCTCCCCGCCGTCACCGGGCTGCTGCTGGGGCGGGGGATGGCGGGCGTGTTCGCCTGGTCCGTCGTGTCGGCGCTGATCGCGGCGGTGGTGGGCTTCACGATCTCTGTGCCCTACGACCTCCCCACCGGCCCGGCGATGATCGGCGTGTCGGGCGCGCTGGCACTGCTCGCGTGGGGGGTGCGGAAGCTGATGCGTTGAGCCCGGCGGTGCCCGCGACGGAGGAAGAGCCCCGATCCGGCGCGTCCGGATCGGGGCTCCTCTCGTTTCAGCCGCTTCCTGTGTCAGGATCGTGCTGATTAGATTCGGCGGATGAAAACGCCGAGAGTGTACATCGATACGTCACGTGGCATGTCCACTCGCCCACGAGGTCGCGACCCATGGAAAAGACCGAGCTCAAGACGAATGAGATGGTCCGGGCGATCCGCGACCAGATCCACGAAGAGACGAAGCACCTGACGCCCGAGCAGTTTGCCGAGTACATCCGTCGAGAAGCCGCGTTGGCGGCTGCCGAGGAGGTGGCGGAGGAAGCGGAGTCTGCACGGCACGCCGCATAGCCGTGTGGGGTTGGGCGAAGAGAAGAACCCCAGTTCAGCGCGTCTGGACCGGGGCTCTTGATCGTAGTGCCGCTGTTCGCTCAGTCCGGAGCTTCGTTGCGGGCGCGAAGGTAGACTTTCTTCGCGTCCTCGAACTCCTCGGCGGCTTTCTCGGGCGTCAGGCCGTAGGACACGCAGCCCGGGAGCGCAGGATCTTCTGCCACGAAACAGACGGTCCCGTCGCTCAGCTGGTCGCGCTTGATGGTCGATTCCATTGTTTGGCAGCGGGCCAGACGTGGACCGGCGTCGGTCGTGAGGGCTGTACAGAGTTGCTTTTGCCGTGTCCATAGTCAATAGTCTTCTCCAGACTGCTCCGGTATACGCGTGCAGGGGAGTGGCGACCGATGGCCAAGAACGAGATCAACGCGGTCGAGATGGTTCGCGCGATCCGTGACCAGATGTACGAGGAGACGAAGGGGATGGCGCGCGAGCAGTTCCTGGAGTACATCCACCGGAAAGCCGCTCGGGTTTTGCACGAAGACACCGCGGACAGCACGAAGCCCGTCCGACCCGCCGCATAGCGGGAAGCGGTCACGCCAAGAGCCCCGGTCCGTCTGGATCGGGGCTCTTCTGCGTTTGTAGCGATACGCGAACTACTCCTCCGCCGCCACCACACGCGTGGCGAGCACCTTGTCGACACGGTTGCCGTCCATGTCCATCACCTCGATGCGCCAGCCGTCGTGCTCCACGTGCTCGCCGGGGGTGGGCACGTGGCCCAGCAGCGAGAACACCAGCCCGCCCACCGTGCGGTACTCGCGCGGCTCGCCGCGCCGCTCGGGAAGCCCCACCGTCTCGCGGAACTCGTCGATCGGGTACGAGCCGTCCACGAGCAGCGAGCCGTCGTCGCGGCGCACCACCGGCGGCGAGGTGGCGCTGGTGGTGGAGAGGTCGCCGGCGATCTCCTCGAGGAGGTCGTGCAGCGTGGCCAGCCCTTCCACGCCGCCGTACTCGTCCACCACCACCGCCAGGTGCACGCCGGTCTCGCGGAAGCGCTCCAGCAGGTGCAGCGCCCGTGTGCTGGCGGGGATGAACAGCGGGGCGCGCACGTGGTCGGCCAGCACCACGCCGGGGTCTTCGATGCGCGCGGCCCACAGGTCCTTCACGTCCACCATCCCCCGCACCGCGTCGAGCCCGCCGTCGCACACCAGGTAGCGCGTGAAGCGGTGCTCCACCATGCGCCGCCAGTTCTCCTCGTCGGGCTCCTGCAGCTCCAGCCACACGATGCGGTGGCGCGGCGTCATGATGGCGTCGGCGCGCTGGTCGCCCAGCCAGAACACGCGCTCCACCAGCTCCTGCTCCTCCTCTTCGAACACGCCGGCCTGGGTGGCCTGCTCCATCATCACCGCGATCTCGGCCTCGCTCACCGGCGCCTCGTCGCCCTTCTGCACGCGCAGCAGCTTCAGCAGCAGCTCGGTGCTCACGGTGAGCATCTTCACCGCCGGCGCGGCCACGATGGAGACCACGTTCATCGGCCCGGCCACGGCGGCGGCGATCCGCTCGGGCGCGTTCAGCCCGATGCGCTTGGGCACCAGCTCGCCGATCACCAGCGACAGGTAGGTGATCACCAGCACCACCAGCCCCAGCGACACCGTTTCGGCGTAGGGCGCCAGCGCCGGCACGCGCGCGACCACGGGCGAAAGCTCCTCGGCGAGGGTGGCCCCGCCGAACGCGCCGGCCAGGGTGCCGATCAGCGTGATCCCGATCTGCACGGTGGAAAGGAAGCGCGTGGGCTCCTGCGACAGCGCCAGCGCCCTGCGCGCGCCCGCGTCGCCCGCCTCGGCGCGCTCCTGCAGCCGCGTGCGCCGCGACGAGACCACCGAGATCTCCGACATCGCGAACACGCCGTTCAACACGATCAGCACCAGGATCAGCGCGATCTCGAACCCCAGTCCAGCCATTGCCCTCTCGTTCGTGCGGGTCGGGGTGGCGCAGCGCCACACCCCCAATCTAATCAGCGTCCCGGTTGCGCGCGCACGGGCCGGTCGCGCCACGATGCACGAGACCCAGATCGGCGCGCGCGGCGTCGATGCCGCGGACCGGGCACAGGCGCGGAGAGACGCGTGCCGCCCGCTGTTCCAGCGGTGGCGTGTTCGTGGCGAAAGTGTACAAAGAGCTTGTGCGAACGCCGGGAGGTGAGTACCATTCTTCTGCACGCGGGTTCCTGAAAGGCGCGGCTCCGTCAGCGCTGCACGTGCGCATCGCGGGCCGCTTCACCCGGCAGAAGGATGGACTCCATGGCGACCCAGTATCTCGTTCCCACGCCGTCGCTGCTCCGCGGCATCGCCCGCGTGGTCGACCTGTTCGGCGGCCTCGATCACGGAGTCCGGCGGGCGAGCACCGCGCCGGGCAACGCCGACTTCGAGGCGGTGATGGGCGACTGGCAGGCGGTGGCCGGCGACATGGCCGAAGCGTTCCGTGAAACCGGCGAGCGGGTGGACGAGGCGCGGCGCCATGGGCAAGCAGAAAGCTAGCCCGCCGGCAGCGGTGGCGGTCACGCCGCCGCCCGCCGTGGAGCAGACGCTCGAGCACGAAGAACCGCGCGGCCGCCGGGTGATGGTCGCGCGGTCCGTGTTTTCGGGGCCGATGCCGCCGCCCGAGCTGGTGCGCGAGTACGAGCTGATCCTGCCCGGAGCGGCGAAGTACTTCTTCTCGGCGCTCGAATTCCAGGCAGTGCACCGGCACGAGATGGAACGCAAGGCGCTCGACGCCTCCATCCGCAACGAGACGGTGGGGATGTGGCTGGCGTTCGTCCTGGCGGTGATCGTGATCGCCGCGGGGACGTTCCTGATCCACGAAGGCAAGGATCCGCAGGGGCTCAGCCTGATCGTGGGGACGATGGTGTCGCTCTGCGCCGTGTTCGCGTACAGCCGTGGGAAAACGCGGAGAGAGGCGGGCGAGAACAGGGCGGGCGGAGCGCTCGCCGGCGGGTGACGCGGCGGCGATCCGCGCGTCGGCGCATCTCGAGGGGGCGAACGATAAATTGAGGAGTGCGAGGCCTCGGTGGAGGCGGAAACGCCGCGATACGTGAGGGATGCGCGCCCGGAGGGCCGGGACGGCGCCGCGCCCGACAGATCGCGAGGGGTCGGCTGGATGCCTGGCGCGGCGGCGGCCCGGCGCGGTTGGCAACGGCGGTATCGTTGCCTACCGCGCGCGCAGCCCGGCCCGGAGCGCAGCGGAGGGACACGCCCACATCCTGCTTTTTGCCCTTTGCCCTTCTCGTACCTCGAACTTCGTACATC
>DASWMA010000097.1:0-3362 GCA_036399995.1 Longimicrobium sp.
AACGGGAGCGCCGCGCCGTCGGCGGCCGCGAGCGCCACGTTGGGCAGCCCGTAGATGCGCCGCCGTCGTTCCGCCTCGCCGAGCGCCCTGGTCCAGACGTCCGCACCGACGACCCGGCAATGCGGACCCAGCACGTGAGCCAGCTCGAAGAGCGGAAACCCGGTGGCGCACCCCAGGTCGAGCACGGTGGCCTCGGGCGCGAGCGGGAGTTCGTCCAGCAGCAGCGCGCCGAAGCGCGACGCCCACACCGCGACCTCGCCGAACACGTCCGCGATCTCGTCGAGCCCGATCTGCCGGTCCAGGTAGTCGGTCACGGATGGGGAGGATCGGGAGCGGGCGGAAGGACGAGGAGAGGGAAATCTAACGAGGTGCGCGGTTCGAGGGCACCCGCGGCGTCTTCATCGCGCGCCGTCGCGGATACGCGTGGAGACATGAATTGCTTTTATGAACGCGGAGCATCGGAGGGAAGGGAGTCAGGGGGAGGAAGGGCGAGGTTTTCTCCCCCTGACTCCCCTTCTCTCCGATGCTCTGCGTTCACCTGCTGTTGCGGTTCAGCGGCGCCCTGCCTCGCCCCGCCACCTCCCACTCGTCGACGATCTCGTCGCTGCGGACGCCCCAGAGGCGCTCGTGCAGGTTCACCGACACGCAGACGTGGTTGGGCACCACGCGCACCCGGTCGCCCACGCGCGGGCGCCAGTCGGTCTGCGAGAGGTCGAGGATGCCGTGCTCTTCGGAGACGCCGCGGACGGTGACCTCGGGCCGGTCGAGGAGCGCGCCCAGGCCGGAGCCGCCGCCCGGAAGCTCGTCGCGCGCCAGCGCCTTCGACCCGGCGTCCACCACCGCCTGGCCCGGAGCCGAGGTGCTGACCACGGTCGCGAGAACGCTGTAGGCGAGCTGGTCCCACTCGCAGGCGCCGAGCGCGGCGGTGATGCGGTCGTTGAAGATGTTGGTGCCGGGGCGCACCTCCGTGGCACCCGCCACCTGGTGCGAGCGCCAGAAGGTGGGCGTGGACCCGCCGCTCACCACGTGCGGCGTGAGCCCGCAGCGCGACACGGCCGACACGAAGCGCTCCACCGTGGCCGAGAGCTCGCCCAGCGCCTCGCCCTGCTCGGCGATCGGCATGCGCACGTGGCCGGCGTAGAACATCAGGCCGCGGTACTCCACCCCGTTCAGCTCCGCCGCCAGCGTGGCGAGGGCGATCGCGTCATCGGGCGACTGAACGCCCACGCGGCGCATCCCGGCGTCGAACTCCACCAGCACGCCCACGCGTCGGCCGCGCTCGCGGGCGGCAGCCGCCAGCAGCCGCAGCGCGTCGGCCGAGTCGAGGCCCACGGTCAGCCGCACATGCGCGGGGAGCGACAGCACCCGGTCGAGCGTGGACGGGTTGACGGGCGGATAGGCGAGGAGGAGGTCGTCCACCGCGCCCGACATCACCTCGGCCTCGCGCGCGGTGGCGACGGTGACGCCCACGGCGCCCGCCTTCACCTGCTCGGCGGCCAGCGCGGGGACCTTGTGCGTCTTGGCGTGCGGGCGCCACGCCAGCCCGTGCTCGCGCGTGTAATCGGCGGCGCGGCGGATGTTGGCGTGCATGCGGTCCACGTCCACTACGGCTGCGGGCGTCTCCAGCTGGTCGAGCGTGCGAAGGTCGGGCATGGACTGCTTTCACGGTTGAGGGCGAGTCGGCAAGATCCGGGTGGGCGGGGGAGATGTCCAGTGGTAGCGTTGAAGACGAAGTACGAGAGTGCGAAGGTGCGAAGTGCGAAGGTGCGTTAGGTTGATGCGCGTGAGGCGGATCGCGCCGTGGCACTCGGCACCCAGCACCAGCACACCCGGTCCGCCCGCTTCATCCCGAGGAAACGCTGATGCCCGTCTCCGACTACGAGCGAATCGCCCAGGCCATCCAGTTCATCGAGGCGAACCACCGCCGGCAGCCCTCGCTCGACGAGGTGGCGAAGAGCGTGTACCTGAGCGAGTTCCACTTCCAGCGCCTGTTCCGCCGCTGGGTGGGGATCTCGCCCAAGCGCTTCCTGCAGTTCCTGACCATCGAGCACGCCAAGCGCCGGCTGGACGAGTGCCGCTCGGTGCTCGACGCCACCTACGACGCCGGCCTCAGCAGCCCCGGGCGGCTGCACGACCTGTTCGTCACCCTCGAGGCGGTGACCCCCGGCGAGTACAAGCGCCGCGGCGAGGGGCTGCGCATCGCCTACGGCTTCCACGACACGCCGTTCGGCACCGCGCTGCTGGCGGCCACCGGACGGGGGCTGTGCGGCCTCACCTTCGTGGACCAGGGCGGCGAGGGCGCGGCGATCGACGAGCTGCGCGAGCGCTGGGGCCGCGCCGACCTGGACGAGGACCCGCGCGAAACGGCCGAGCTGGCCCGGCGCATCTTCGCCCCCGCCGACCGCGACGACCGGCCGATCCCCCTGCTGGTGCAGGGCACCAACCACCAGGTGCGCGTGTGGGAGGCGCTGCTGCGCGTGCCCCCCGGGGCGCTGGTGAGCTACGAGCAGCTCGCCGCCGCCGCGGGACGCCCCGACGCGGTGCGCGCGGTGGCCGGCGCGGTGGCGCGCAACCAGATCGCGTACGTGATCCCCTGCCACCGCGTGATCCGCAAGGTGGGCGCGTTCGGGGGCTACCGCTGGGGGATCGAGCGGAAGAGGGCGATGCTGGCGTGGGAGGCCGCCCGCGCGTTCGGCGACGAGGCGGGCGAGCCGGGCGAGGACGCGGGGATGGAGGAAGCCCGCGCGGCGGTGGGGTGAAGCGCCGCGGCGGGCCCCCACCCCCGGCTCGCCGAGGCTCGCCACCCCCTCCCCCAAAACAGCCTGGGGGAGGGGGTGAACTGCGATTCGCCCGCCTCGGCCCGCCATCCGGCTCACCTTGCGTGAGGGATGCGCGCCCGGAGGGCCGGGACGCCGCCGCGCCCGACTGATGCCCAGGGATCGGCCGGATGGTGGGCGCGGCGGTGGCCCGGCGCGGTTGGCAACGGCGGTATCGTTGCCTACCGCGCGCGCAGCCCGGTTTGGCGCCCCAGCGCCGAACACGCCCAGAACCCGCGGTTCCGGAAACCAGAAGGGCGGCACCCTTCGCGGATGCCGCCCCTCCGTCCGTCCCCCCTCCACCCCCACAGCCAGCCTCGACCGAACCGACCAAGATCAGGCCGCCTGCTCTTCCTTCATCTTGCAGTCCAGGCAGTACCGGGCGTGCGGCAGCGCCTCGAGGCGCGCGAACGGGATCGGCTTCTTGCACGAGTGGCAGATGCCGAACTCGTCGGGGCTGCTGTACAGGCGGCGCAGCGCCTCTTCCACGCGGTACAGGTAGCGGCCTTCCTTGCTGGCGAACAGGAACGACTTCTCGCGTTCCAT
>DASWMA010000098.1:0-4093 GCA_036399995.1 Longimicrobium sp.
CGATCGGCCCCGCGCCACCGGCTGAGGCGCGGGGCCGATCGTCATCCAGCCGGGACGGGCAATCAGCCCACCAGCTCCAGCCCGCTGAAGAAGAAGGCGATCTCGATGGCGGCGTTTTCGTCGCTGTCGGAGCCGTGCACGGCGTTGCGGCCCTTGTTCTCCGCGTAGAGCTTGCGGATGGTGCCCTCGGCCGCCTCGGCCGGGTCGGTGGCGCCGATGGTGTCGCGCCACTTCTGCACCGCGCCCTCGGCCTGGAGCGCAAGGACGACCGACGGGCCGCTGCTCATGAACTCCACCAGCTCGCCGTAGAAGCCGCGCTCCTTGTGGACCTCGTAGAACTTCTGCGCCTGCGGCAGGCTGATCTGCGTCAGCTTCATCCCCAGGATCCGGAAGCCGGCGTCCTGGAGGTGGGCGAGGATCTTCCCCGCGTGGCCGTTCTGCACGGCGTCGGGCTTGATGATGGCGAACGTACGCGACATTTCGATCTATCCTTCAGTTCAGGTTTGAAAAGGTGCTAAGTGCTAGGTGCTAGGTGCGAAACGGCGCTGTTACTCAGCACCTAGCACTTAGCACCCAGCACTGCAGTTACGGAAATGCGAACAGCTTGCGCAGGATGTCGCCGCGCGTCAGGAAGCCGGTGAGCTTCCCCTCGCTGACCACGGGGAGGCGCTCCACGTCCTTGGCCACCATGATCGACATCACCTCGGTGAGCGCCTGGTCTTCGCTCACGCAGATCACCGAGCGGCTCATCACCTCGCGCACCGGCGTATCCTTCAGCGACATCGGGCTCTCGCCCGCCGACTTCTGCACCACGGGGAGGAAGAAGCGCAGCAGGTCGCGGTCGGTCACCATCCCCAGCACGCCACGGTCGTCGTCGACCACCGGCACCGCGCGGAAGCCGTGGTCGGCGATCAGGTCCAGCACCTCGCGCACGGGGGCGTCGGGCCCCACGCGGTACACGCGCGGCGCCATCACGTCGCGCACGGTCAGGCGCGGCTGGATGCTGATGGCCGCCACCTCGGGGATCGCCAGGATCTCGGCCGCCGAGGTGGCCGCCACCATCGCGTCCACCACCCTGTCGTTGCGCAGCACCCGCGCGAGCGCGGCCAGCGTCTGCAGGTAGAGACCCGTGGCGGCGGGCGGGGCCAGGACGAGGACCACCACCTGCGCCCCGCCGTCGTCGCCGCCCGCGCCGTCGCCGAGCGGCACCGGCGCCACGCCCAGCGCCACCACCAGCCGCTGCACCGCCTCGGTGCGCACGTGCGGGAGGAGGACGCGGCCGCCCACGTGCACCGTGTCGCGCACGCGGCTTTCGGCGAACAGCCGCGCCAGGCGAGCCCGGTCGGCCACGTCGCCCGAGTCCATCAGCCGCTGCGCCAGCGCCGACACCGCGGCCTGCACGGTGTCGGCGGGGAGCGGGGCCACCACGTGCTCGGCGCGGAGGATCTCCGCCAGCCGCACCGCGCGCTCCCGCCCGGGGGTGGCCCCTTCGCTCAAAGCTTTTCCTGGATCAGCCCGACCACGTCCAGCGGGCGCTTCGCCACGCCGATCCCGTTGTCGCGGAAGGCCTGCATCTTCTCTTCCGCGGTGCCGGCGCTCCCCGAGATGATGGCGCCCGCGTGGCCCATCCGCCGCCCCGGAGGCGCCGTCTGGCCGGCGATGAAGCCCACCACCGGCTTGGTCAGGTTCTCCTTCACGTAGCGCGCGGCGTCCTGCTCGTCGGTCCCGCCGATCTCGCCGATCATCACGATCGCGGCGGTCTCGGGGTCGGCCTCGAAGGCGGCCAGGCAGTCGATGAAGTTGGTGCCGTTGATCGGGTCGCCGCCGATCCCCACGCACGTCGTGGTCCCGATCCCCGCCTGCTTCAGCTTGAACACCACCTCGTAGGTCAGCGTCCCCGAGCGCGAGACCAGCCCCACGTTCCCCTGGTGGGTGATGTGGCCGGGGATGATGCCGACCTTGCTCTTCCCCGGCGAGAGCAGCCCCGGGCAGTTGGGGCCCAGGAGACGGGCGCCCTTCTCCATCACGTAGGGGCGCACGCGCGTCATGTCGAGCACCGGCACGCCCTCGGTGATGCAGACGATGAAGCCGACACCCGCGTCGGCCGCCTCGAACATGGCGTCGGCCGCGCCCGCGGGGGGCACGTAGATCACGGTGGTGTTGGCGCCGGTCTCCTTCACCGCCTCTTCCACGGTGTTGAAGATCGGCACCGAGCCCTCGAACGTCTGCCCGCCCTTCCCCGGGGTGACGCCGGCGACCACGTTGGTGCCGTACTCGATCATCTGCTTCGCGTGGAAGCTGCCGTCGCGCCCGGTGATCCCCTGCACGATCAGCCGGGTGGTGTCGTCGATGAAGATGCTCACGAGTTCACCGCTCCCTTCGCCAGCTCGACGGCCTTCTGCACGGCCTCGTCCATGTCGGTCAGCGCCGTGTGGCCGGCGTCGGCAAGGATCTTCACCGCGATCTCCTCGTTGGTGCCGGTCAGGCGGATCACGATCGGCACGCCGATCGGGTTCTGCTGCATGGCCGTCACGATCCCGTTGGCCACGTCGTCGGTGCGGGTGATCCCCCCGAAGATGTTGAAGAGGATCACCTTCACGTTGGGGTCGCTGGTGATGATGCGCAGCGCGTTCACCACCTTCTCGGGGTTCGACGACCCGCCGATGTCCAGGAAGTTGGCGGGCTCGCCGCCGTAGTACTTCACCAGGTCCATCGTGGCCATCGCCAGCCCGGCCCCGTTCACCACGCACCCCACGTCGCCGTCGAGCTTGATGAAGGTGAGGTTGGCCTCGCGCGCCGCCACCTCGGCCGGGTCTTCCGAACTCTCGTCGCGCAGCGCCTCGATGGCGGGCTTACGGAAGAGCTCGTTGTCGTCGATGTTGAACTTGGCGTCGATCGCCTTGACCTCGCCCGCGGGGGTGGTGATCAGCGGGTTGATCTCGGCCAGCGAGCCGCCGGCCTCCACGAACGCCTTGTAGAGCTTGAGCAGGATCTGCGCGGCGGCGCGCTGCTGCTTCACGTCGGTGTACAGCTTGGTGGCCAGGTAGTACGCCTGGTGCGGAAGGAAGCCGTAGCGCGGGTCCACGGGAAGCTTGATGATCTTCTCGGGGTCGGTGTGGGCCACCTCTTCGATGTCCACGCCGCCGGCGGCGCTCACCATCCACACCGGCGCCTTGGTGGCGCGGTCGAGGATGATGCCGACGTACGCCTCGCTGGCGATGTCTTCGGCCGGGGCGATCAGCACCTTGGTGACGGTGAGCCCCTTGATGTCCATCCCCAGGATCTGCCCCGCCTTCTCGCGGGCCTCCTGGGGGCTCCTGGCCAGCTTGACGCCGCCGGCCTTGCCGCGGCCGCCGGTGTGCACCTGGGCCTTGATCACGACGGCGCCGCCCAGCCGCAGCGCGATGGCCTCGGCTTCTTCGGGCGTGGTGGCCACCTCGCCCATGGGGACCGGGATCCCCTGGGCGACGAGCAGCTCCTTCGCCTGGTATTCGTGGATGTTCACGCGAGTTCTTCCGTCCGCGATGAAGGTGAGAAAAGCCGACAGGTGCGCGAGTGCGTGAGTGCGCGAGTGCGTTTGGCCACGTCGCACGCCGAAGCCTCACCACGCTCCGGAGCCAACGCACTCACGCACCTGTTTCAACGCACTAGCGCACCTGTTCGTCGTTCACGATTTCCGTCCCCGCCCGCCCGGCCACCGCCTCGCGCCCCTGGTCGAGCCGCGCGATGATGGCGCGGCGGCCGCCGTTGCGCACGAACTGCGCGGCGGCCTCCACCTTGGGCGCCATGCTCCCCTCGCCCAGCCCGCCCGACGCCAGCAGCGCGTCGGCCTCGTCCACCGTCAGGCGGCCGAGCGCGCGCTGCGTCTCTTTCCCGTAGTCGGCGTACACGGCGTCGACGTCGGTGAGGATCACCAGCACCTCGGCGCCGATGTCGCGGCCCAGGATGGCGGCGGCGCGGTCCTTGTCGATCACCGCGTCGAGCCCTTCCCATCCCCCGCCCCACCGCTGGTCGGGGTACACGGGGCAGCCGCCGCCCCCCGCCGCGATCACCAGGTGCCCCTCGGCCACCAGCGAGCGGATCATGGGGCTTT
>DASWMA010000099.1:0-1677 GCA_036399995.1 Longimicrobium sp.
GGGCGCGGCGGCGAGCGCGGGGAACAGGAGCGCGGTCGCCAGGTAGCGCAACATGGTTTCCAGTCCTTGCGTTCGGGTTCGGGGCGCGCCGCCGGTTCAGGGGCGCGTCTGCGTCGTGTAGTTGGGCGAGCGCGGGTTCACCCCGCGCGGCGCGGCCGCGGCCGGCGCGGGCGCCGAGGGGGCCGGGGCCCCCGCGCTGATCCCGCGCTGCGTGGCCGCGGAGCCGCGGCGCAGCACCCGCTGCACGGGCTCCTGCGGCGCCTGCTGGATGGTGACGGGAAGCTGCTGCGGGGCGCCGCCGGCCTCGGCCGCGCCCACGGCGGCACTGTCCTGCCGCTGGGCGCGCTGCAGCACGATGGTCTGCAGGCGGCTCCCGCCGAACTCGTCCACCCGCACGTCCACCCGCTGCGGCCACACGCGCAGCACCGTCATGGTGCCCAGCCGCTGCCCCTGGTGCAGCCGGTAGCGCCGCGCGCCGGCCGCCCCTTCGGCGAACACCGCGATCGAGCGGCGCCCTTCGGGCGAGTAGATGATGGAGGTGAGCCGCAGGTCTTCCACCCGGAAGCCCAGCTCGGCCGCGGTGAGCAGCGGGGCGAAGGGGTCGGGGCGGCCGCCGCGCAGGTAGCGGAACACCTCGCGGCGGTACACGTCGCCCGCGGGAAGGGTGGCCCCCGGTGCGGCCGCGGCCGTCCGCCCCGCGGGCGGGGCGGCGGCGGCGGCGGGCGCCTGCGCCGCCAGCGGCGCGGCGGCCAGCGTCAGCAGCAGGGCCAGCAGGCCGCGCGGGTCATTCGGTTGCATTCGCATCGCGGAGCGGCGCCGAGGGGATGACGTAGGTCTCGATGGAGAAGCGGGCCTCGAGCTGCGGGGCCTGGTCGGCGGGCTGGGCGGGGCCGCCGCGGCCGCCGGGGACCCCCAGCCGCAGGTCGGTGGGGGTCACCACCCGCGGCAGCGAGGCCACCCGGGTCAGGAACTCGCCGATGGCGTGGTACTGCCCCACCACCGCCATGTCGTACACGCGGCGCGTGTAGTAGGGCTCGGCGATGGCCGACACCGGCTGGATCAGCGCCAGCTCCACCCCCGAGCGCTGCGCCTCGGCGCTGATGGCGTCGAGGAGGTCGGGGAGCTCTTCGCTGCTGGGGATCAGCCCCTCCACCACCGCCAGCTGGCGGCGGAACAGCTCCAGCGCCTCCTCGGGGCTGGTGGCCCCGCGGGTCAGGCCGCGCGCGCGCGAGTTGCTGGCCTGGATCCTGGCCAGGTCTTCCTCGAGCACGCGGTTGGCCTCCACCCGCGGGGTGTAGACCTGGAGGTAGAAGAAGGCCGTGACCATCGCGAGCAGGAGCCCGCCGTAGATCAGGTTCTTCCGCGTCTTGGGGTCGAGCGGCTGAAGCGCCATCAGTTCACCGGGACGACCGGAACGGTCTCGACGAGGGTGGAGTCGGGCTGCTCCCAGCGCGCTTCCAGGGTGAACTTCAGGTAGGTGCGCCCCTGGGTCTCGGTCTGCTCGCTGGTCACCAGCGCCACGTCTCGGATGAAGGCGCTCCCCTCCAGGTTCTTCATGAAGCGGGTGAGCGCCTGGGTGGTGGCGGCGTTCCCCTCGAGGGTGAACCCCGGCGGCGGCGGGGGCGGGGGGAGCGTGGGCCTGGCCGGCTCCTCCGGGCCCTTCTTGTTCTTGCCGCC
>DASWMA010000100.1:0-2241 GCA_036399995.1 Longimicrobium sp.
CAGGGCGATGGGACGCGCCGCGCCGGCCTGCGCCGCCAGGCGAGCGGGCGGATACGCCGGGTCGAGCACGGCGAACGCCGCGCCGGCCTTCCACGCGCCGAGGAGCGCGCGGATGAGCGGCGCCGAGCGGTGGGCGTAGACGGCCACCACGTCACCCGGCCGCACCCCGCCGTCGATCAGCCGGTGCGCGATGCGGTTGGCCGCCGCGCTCGCCGGGACCGCGCGGACGACGGTCGTCCTCCCGGCCGGCAGCGACGACGGGCTCGGTGGGTTCCCATCGGCCGCGCCCGCGGTCTCCGTCAACGCCGACGACCTGGCGTACGTCGCCTTCACCTCGGGGACCACGGGCGCACCGAAGGCGATCGCCGGCACGCACCGGCCGCTGGCGCACTTCTTCGGCTGGTACGCGACGGAGTTCGGGATCGGCGAGGCGGACCGCGTCTCCCTCCTTTCCGGCCTGGCGCACGACCCGCTCCTGCGCGACGTCTTCGCTCCGCTCACCACCGGCGGCCGCATCGTCATCCCCGACCCCGACCAGGTCGGCACGCCCGGCTGGCTGGCGGGGTGGATGCGGGACGTTGGCGTCACCGTGGCCCATCTCACCCCCGCGATGGGACAGCTCCTGGCGACGGGGCCGGGGGATACACAGCTCGCCGCGCTGCGCCTCGCCTGCTTCGGCGGCGACGTGCTGCGCGCGGGAGACGTGGAGCGGCTGCGCGCCCTCGCGCCGAACGCGGAGGCCGTCAACTTCTACGGCGCCACCGAGACGCCGCAGGCCATGGGCTGCTTCCGCCTTCCCGCCGACCTGGCGGCGGTGGGAGCGGCCGTCCCCGTGGGCCGGGGGATCGAGGGCGTGGACCTGCTGGTGGTCACGCCGTCGGGAACGCTGGCCGGAATCGGCGAGCTGGGGGAGATCGCCGTCCGCACCCCCTATCTCTCGCGCGGCTACCTGAACGACGCGGAGCTGACGGCCGCGCGCTTCGTATCCAACCCCCTGGCCGGCGACCCGGCCGACCGCGTGTACCGCACCGGCGACCTGGGCCGCTACCGCCCCGACGGTGCCGTGGAGCCCGCCGGCCGCGTGGACGGCCAGGTGAAGGTGCGCGGCTTCCGCGTGGAGCTGGGGGAGATCGAGGCCGCGCTGGCGAAGCACCCTTCCGTGGGCGAGGCCGTCGTCGCCGCGCGGGGCGAGGACCCGGACCGCGTGCTCGTCGCGTACGCCGTTCCGCGCGAGGGCGCCAGGATCGAGGCGGAGGCGCTGCGGGCGCACCTGAAGTCCATCCTCCCCGACTACATGGTTCCCGCGGCGTTCATGGTGATCGCAGCGGTGCCGCTGACGGCGAACGGGAAGGTGGACCGCCGCGCGCTGCCGGAGCCCGGACTGGCCGCGACGGACTCGCGCCGCGCCGCGCCGCGCACGGCGACGGAGGAGATCCTGGCGCAGATCTGGGCCGAGGTCCTGCGCGTGGAATCGGTCGGCGTGGACGACGACTTCTTCGCGCTCGGCGGGCACTCGCTGCTGGCGACGCGGCTCCTGGCGCGGGTGCAGAACGCGCTGGGTGTGGTCGTTCCGCTCCGCGCGCTCTTCGAGGGGCCCACGGTGGCGGAGCTGGCCGTGCGGGTGGAGGAGATGCGCCGCGCGGGTCTGCCGGTGCTGCCGCCCGTGGTGCCGGTCGACCGTGGTCGTCCCCTCCCGCTCTCGTTCGCACAGGAGCGGCTCTGGTTCATCGACCGGCTGGAGGGCGGAAGCGCGCCGTACAACATCCCCGCCGCGCTGCGTCTGACGGGCGCGCTGGACGTGGACGCGCTGGAGCGGGCGCTGGGCGAGATCGTCCGCCGCCACGAGGCGCTGCGGACCGTCTTCGCCGAGGTGGACGGAGGCGCGGTGCAGGTGATCGCGCCCTTCGCCGGCTTTGCGCTTCCCCTCGACGACCTGTCGGGGCTCCACGAGACGGCGCGCGAGAGCGAGGTGCGGCGGCGCGCGCGCGAGGACGTGGCGCGTCCGTTCGACCTCGCCGAGGGCCCGCTCTTCCGCGCCGCGCTGCTGCGGGTGGCCGACGAGGAGCACGTCCTGCTGCTGTGCCTCCACCACATCATCGGCGACGGGTGGAGCAGCGGCGTCCTCCGGCGCGAGTTGTCGGCGCTGTACGCGGCCTACCGCGACGGGGGCGAGGGAGATCCGCTCCCGCCGCTGCCGGTGCAGTACGCCGATTTCGCCGTGTGGCAGCGCGAGCAGCTGCG
>DASWMA010000101.1:0-2832 GCA_036399995.1 Longimicrobium sp.
CCGGGGGATCGGTGCCGCGCGCCTTCGTTTCGCCCCCTCGACGGACCCGGTAGTCCGCGAAGGCGGACTTCGTGTAGTCGTTGCAGCGATTTCAATCGCCCTCGCGATCGCGGTCGCGCCGAAGTGCTTGCGTTACGCGCCATATCGTCCCAAATCACCCATTCGAGAGACGTTACGACAACCAGAGGGAGGGTGGGATGGCGCTGGATCTTCGCGGGCGGACGGCGGTGGTCACGGGGAGCAGCAAGGGGATCGGCTACGCGATCGCCGAGGCGCTGGCGCGGGCCAACGCCAACGTGGTAGTGCAGGCGCGCCGCAGCGCCGAGGTGGCCGAAGCGGCGCGGCGGCTCGACGAGGTGGGCGAGGGGAAGGTCCTGGGCATCCCCGGCGACGTGAGCAGGATCGCCGACGTGCGGCACCTGGTCTCGACCACGGTGGACGAGCTCGGCGGGCTCGACATCCTGGTGAACAACGCCGGGTTCGGCGCCTTCGCGCCGGTGGGCGAGATCGAGCCCGAGACGTGGGACCGGCTGATCGGCACCAACCTGTCGGGGGTGTTCTACTGCTGCCACGAGGCGATCCCGCACCTGGCGAAGAGCAAGGACGCGTGGATCATCAACATCGCGTCGCTGGCGGGGAAGAATCCGTTCGCGGGCGGCGCGGCGTACAATGCCAGCAAGTTCGGGCTGGTAGGCTTCAGCGAGGCGCTGATGCTGGACGTGCGCCAGCAGGGGATCCGCGTGAACTACATCATGCCGGGGAGCGTGAACACCTACTTCAACGACGCGGCGCCGACCGACGCCGACGCGTGGAAGATCCAGCCCGAAGACATCGCCCAGGTGGTGATGGACCTGCTGGCGCTTCCCGCCAACTCGCTGGTGTCGCGCGTGGAGATGCGCCCGAGCCGCCCGCCGAAGCGGTGACCGACGAGGCGCCCGTCGCCGCCTACATCCGCCGCGCGCGCTCCGACGACGCGGGCGAGATGGTGAGCGTGCAGATGGCGAGCTGGAAGACCACCTACCGCGGAGTGGTGGCCGACGCGTACCTGGACGCGATGACGGCGGGCGACCGGCCCCGCTTCTGGCGCGAGTCGATCGAGCGCGGCGAACCGGCCTTCGTGGCCGAAGACGTGGCGACCGGCCGGGTGGTGGGCTTCGTCACCGGCGGCCCCAACCGCAGCACCGAGGCGTACGCGGCGCCGTTCACGGCCGAGCTGTACGCCGTGTACCTGCTGGAGCGCTACCAGCGCGGCGGCACCGGCACCCGGCTGGTGCGCGCCCTGGTGGCCGACCTGCTGCAGGCCGGCGAGCGCTCGCTGGTGGTGAAGGTGCTGGAGGACAACCCGTCGCGCCCGTTCTACCAGCAGCTGGGCGGGCGGCTGCTGGGCGGCGAGCAGGTACGGATCGGCGGAGAGATGTATTCGGGGCTGGCGTACGGGTGGGACGACCTGGCGGTGCTGGGGCGGCTGCTGGGGTGTTGAGGAAGCTTGGGACGACGGCATCGGTCGGGACGAAGAACGCGCGCGACGGGCATCGTGAAAGGCGGCTGAAGCCGCAGCAACGACTACGGGAAGCCTCGCAAACTGCGCGAGGCTGTTGCGGCTGGTGTCGCGCTCGGCGCCGAGGTCCTCGCGAGAGAAGTCCGCGCAGGCGGACTGTGTGCCGTTGTAGCGGCGAGTTTACTCGCAAATTCCCTCGCGCAAGCGCTCGCAATCCGCTCGACCGGCGTGGAGGCGAATCGGGTCCGAGCGCGCGCTGCGGATCATCCGCGCGAAGCTCGCAAGCCGCTCGACGATGAGGAGGCGGATCGGGTGCGGGCGCGTGGTGCGGATCATCGACGGGACGGTCCATCGCGGCGCTGGCAAGCATCTTCCAGCGTCGCGATCCGTTTTCGTTCGATCCGTATCTGCCGATGGGGGTTGTGGATGGCGAAGCACCTGCCGAAAGCCGTGATCTGGGACCTGGACGGCACCCTGAGCGACGACCGGGCGCGCGCCCACTTCGTGGAGGTGGAGAAGGGGAAGAAGCGCGACTGGAAGAGCTACTTCGACGCGATCGGCGAAGATCCGCCGATCGCCGCGAGCATGGAGGTGCTGCGCGCGATGCACGCGGCCGGGAACCGCGTGGTCTTCCTCACCGGCCGGCCCGACCACACGCGCCGCACCACCGAGCGCTGGCTGAAGGCCAACGGGCTGACCGAGTACGACCGGCTGGTGATGCGCCCGCCGCGCGACTTCCGCCCCTCGGGCGCGTTCAAGGTGGACGAGGTGGCGAAGCTGCGGCGCGAGTTCGAGCTGGTGTGCGCCTTCGAAGACCGCATCGACGTGGCCGACGCGCTGCGGGATGCCGGCGTCCCCGTCTTCCTCTACGGCGCCGGCGCCATGGCCGCCGCCGAGGCGCTGGAGGTGCTGGACGCCGACCAGGGCGAGCTGGTGGACCGCAAGCAGGACCGCGAACAGCAGCGCCCCGCCGCCGCCCGCAAACCCACCCCCAAGGCCGCCGCCCAGGTGAGCCGCGAGCGCACGACGGGGAAGCGGACGCCGCCCAAGATGCGCTCGGCCGCGAGCGGCAAGGCCGGGCGGAAGACGGCCTCCCGGGCGAAGCGGCGGGTGGAGAAGTAGGGTCGGGGCGAGGTCGGGCTTCGGAGCCGGGTGGAGGGATCGGAGCCGGGGCATCGGCCCCCTGCCCGGCCCCTGCCCGGGCGGATGAATCCGCGGCAACGACTACACGAAGTCCGCCTGCGCGGACTACCGGCGTCGGCTCGGCCGCGGTGACGGTGCACGCATTCGGCATCGGCGCCGCGTCGACGGAAGATCCTGCCGAACGAAAAGAA
>DASWMA010000102.1:0-13519 GCA_036399995.1 Longimicrobium sp.
GCCATCTCGGCCACCGTGGGCCCCTCGAAGAGCGCCCGCAGCGGCAGCTCCACGCCGAACACCTCGCGCACCGACGACACCACCCGCGTGGCCAGCAGCGAGTGCCCGCCCAGCTCGAAGAACTCGTCGTGCACCCCCAGCCGTGCGACGCCCAGCACCTCGGCCCAGATCCCCGCCAGCACCTCCTCCACCGGGGTGCGGGGCGCCACGTAGCTCTCGTCCTCCGACGACGCGAGCTCCGGCGCCGGCAGCGCCTTGCGGTCGAGCTTGCCGTTGGGGTTCACCGGGAACGCGTCCAGGTGGACGAACGCGGACGGGATCATGTACTCCGGCAGCCGCTCGGCGAGGTAGGCGCGCAGCGCCGCGGCACCCGTCTCTTCACCCAGGTAGTAGGCCACCAGCCGCGGATCGCCGACCTCCCCTCCGCGCGCCACCACCACCGCCTCGTGGACGGCCGCGTGCTCGGCCAGCCGCGCCTCGATCTCGCCCAGCTCGATGCGGAAGCCGCGCACCTTCACCTGCGCGTCGCCGCGGCCCATGAACTCGATCGTCCCGTCCGGCAGCCACCGCCCCAGGTCGCCCGTCCGGTACAGCCGCGCCCCGGGCTCGGCGCCGAAGGGATCGGGGAGGTAGCGCTCGGCCGTCTGAGCCGGGAGCCGCCGGTACCCGCGCGTCACCCCGGCACCGCCGAGGTACAGCTCCCCCGTCACCCCTACCGGCACCGGCTCCCCGGCTCCGTCCAGCACGTAGATCCGGGCGTTCGCGATCGGCCGGCCCGGCGGCATCGAGCGGCCGGGATAGCCCGACAGGTCCGCCCGGGCGAAGTGGTGGGCCGTGATCCCGGTGGCCTCCGTGGCCCCATATGGGTTCAGGAACACCGGACGAGGCTCCGGCACCCTCGCGAGCTGCCGCGGGTACAGCGGCTCCCCGCCGAACACCACGATCCGCAGCCCGCCGATCGCCCGTCCGCCGTCCGCCTCCACCAGCGCCTGGAAGGGCGTCGGCGTCACGTTCATCATGGTGATGCCGGACGCGACGATCTGCGCGGTGAGCCTGCTCGGCTCGAACGGCTCGCGCGCCAGGTGCACCTGGCCGCCCACGAACAGCGGAGCCATCAGGTTCCGCTGCGTCAGGTGGAAGCTGAACGAGGTGACGACCAGGACCGAGTCGCGCTCCGAGATCCCCGTGGCGCCGAGATACCAGTGCAGCAGGTTCGACGCGCCCCGGTGCGTCATCTCCACCCCCTTGGGCCGGCCTGTGGACCCCGAGGTGTAGATCACGTACGTCAGGTTCTCCGGCGACAGCGCGGCACGCTCCGGATTCGTGGCCGGCTGGCTCGCCCACCACGCCGCGTCCTCGTCCAGAGAGAGCAGGGGGAGGTCCAGCCCAGCGAGCCGCTCGGCCACCGCCCCGTGCGTCAGCACCACCACCGGGGCGCTGTCCTGCACCATGTCCAGCAGCCGCTCGTGCGGATAACCGGGGTCGAGCGGCAGGTACGCGCCCCCGGACTTCAGCACTCCGAACACGGCGACCACCAACTCGGGCACCCGCTCCACGCAGATCCCCACGCGCACGTCGGGGCCGACGCCGAGCGAGCGGAGGTGATGCGCCAGCCGATTGGCGCGGGCGTTCAGCTCCGCGTACGTCAGCACCCGATCCTCGTAGACCACCGCCACCGCCTCTGGCGTGCGACCGGCCTGCGCCTCGAACCGCTCGTGGATGTACGAATCGGCGGGGTACGGCACCTGGGTGCGGTTCCATTCCTCCACCACGGTCCGCCGCTCCGCGTCCGACAGCAGCGGCAGCCGGTCCACCCGCCGAGTCTCGTCCGCCGCCATCCCCGCAAGCATCCGGCGCAGGTACCCCGCGTACCGCTCCGCCGTCTCCCGGTCGAACAGTGCCGACGCGAACACCACCTCTCCCACGACCCCGTCCTCCTCCTCCCACAGCTCGAGCGAGAGGTCGAGCCCGCCCGTCGATCTCGGCTCCACGGCCGCGTCAATCGGCAGGCCGGGCAGCTCCACGCTCACGGGCGCGTCGCGCCAGGCGAACGCCGCGCGGAAGAGCGGCGTGGCTGAAGGAGCGGCGCCGTCCGGCTGCACGAGCTCCATCATCCGCTGGAAAGGAAGGTCCCCGTTCCGTCCCGCACCCTGCACCTGCGCCTTGACTCGCTCCACCAGCTCCGCGGCCGTGGGCGAGCCCGACAGGTCAACCCGCACCGGCAGCGGGTTCTGGAAGCAGCCGATCAGCCCTTCCACCCCCCTGCCCCCCCGGCTGGCCATGGAGGTGCCGATCACCACGTCCGCCTGCCCCGACAGCCGGCCCAGCACGGCGGCCCATCCGGACAGCAACGTGGTGTTAAATTCCGCCGTGTGTCTGATTCCGAGCGCATGCAGGGCAGCAACGAGTTCCGCGTCAAGCTTCAGGTGGACCAGGGCACCGGCGTGGTCCGGCTGCGCGGGGCGCGCGCGGTCCGCCGGGAGCTCCAGCGGCTCGGGGGCGTCCGCCAGCATCTCCCGCCAGTACTCCGCCTGCTCCCGCAGCAGCCCGTCCTCCATCACCGTCACCGGCAGAGAGGTGGACGATGTCCGACCGGCAAGCACGTCCATAGCCTGTTCCCCTCGAAAAATCTCGCCCGAGACGTGAAACTGGTGGGTCCCTGTGCCCCGCAGGATCCCCTCGCGCGCGGCAATGTCGGTCATGAACGGGGCTCGTGGATCGCGATGTTCGTCCGGAGCGCGGCACACTCCGCCGCCGCGCCGCCACCCAGGCAGAAGCCCGCCGGGAGGGCGATCACCGGGCTGCGGGGCTGCAGCAGCCGCCCCAGCCGCGCGATGCCGTCGTGGATCTCGTCGGCGCTGGTGGTCGAAAAGGTCAGCCGCAGGGCGTCGCCGCCCCGCTCGCCGCCGCGCGCGCAGAAGGCGCGGCCGGGGATGAAGGCCACCCCGGCCTCCTCGACCGCGCGGCGCAGCAGCGCCGTGGTGTCGACCGCCGGCGTCTGCACCCACACGAACATCCCGGCGCGCGGGCAGCTCCACCGCGCGTCGGTGGGAAAGTGGGCGGCCAGCGCGGCCAGCATCGCGTCGCGGCGAGCGGTGTACGCCTCGCGCAGCCGCTCCAGGTGCGCGCCGATGTCCTCGCGGTCCAGGAATGCGGCCAGGGTGCGCTGCGCGAACGAGCACACGTCCAGGTCGCTTCCCTGCTTGAGGATGGAGAGCCGCCGCACCAGCTCCGGGGGCGCCACCACCCACCCCGCCCGCAGCCCCGGCGCGGTGATCTTGCTGAACGAGCCCACGTACAGCGTCCACCGGGGCTCCAGGGCCCGCACGGCGGCGGGAGGCACGCCGTCGTAGCTCAGCAGGCCGTAGGCGTCGTCCTCGATCACCGGCACGCCGTAGCGCGCGGCCAGCTCCGCCAGCCGCAGCCGGTTCGCGGCGGGCATGCTGGTGCCCAGCGGGTTGTGCCCCTCGGGAATGGCGTAGACCAGGGCGGGGCGCTCGCCGGCGGCCAGCAGGGCCTCCAGCGCGTCCAGGTCCATCCCCGTCTCCAGGTCGGATGGAACGGTCAGCACGCGGGGCTGCAGGGGGCGCAGGGCGTTCAGCATCCCGTCGTACGCCATCTCCTCCACCACAACCGTGGCGCCAGGGGTCACCAGCAGCTTGCCCAGCAGGCTCATGGCGTGCTGCGCCCCGGAGGTCAGGAACACCTCCGCCTCGGTGCACTCCACCCCACGGCGGGCCATCAGCTCCACCACGTGCTCGCGCAGGCGGCGCATGGGCAGCCCGTACTGCATCGCGTCGGGCTCGGTGCGCAGCACGCGCTGCGCGGCGCGAGCGTACGCCTTCACGGGAAACAGCTCCGCGGCGGGCATCCCCAGCGCGAACGAGAGCAGCCCCGGCCGGGAGAGCAGCACGTGGATCTCGCGCAGCGACGACTGCTTGAGGTCCCGCGTCCAGGCGGCCAGCGGGATCTCCACCGGGGCGGTGGCAGGGGGCGGGGTCACGGGCGGTCCTTTCGCAACGAATGGAGACGCGCGGGCGCGGCGACGGCGGTCACGCGCCCTCCGCGGGCGCCCCGCGGGGCCCAGCGCGGCCAAGGGGTCTTCCAGCGAAGGCGCGGACTACGTCATGAACTGTAATTCACCCCCGTTCGAGACGGCGGAGTCTTGGGACGAACCGCGAGCGGGTGCATTCCGGCGGCGGCCACGCCTCGCTGAAACGTGGCCACCAGATCGTGCAGCGCAGTGCGCGAGCGCGGATGCCTCAACGCGCTGCGCCGCACCATTCGTCACTCCGCCCGCATTCATCCCAAACGGCACTCAGCCACGCCGGCCGAGGCGCCGGGTGGCTCGCGTAGCTGCTCTCGAGCGAACGAGATCCAGCGCGCGGCGCTGCGGGGCCCCGGCTCGATTGCGGCAAACCGTGGCGCAGAACCTCACGGGCAATGGGGGCAGCGCGATCGACCGCGCGGACGGTGCGGCACGCCGGATACAGGGGTGAGTCAGCGGAAGGGCAGGGTCGTTGGGCAGGGGTCGGGCTGGGACAAGACGTGGCCCTGCTGGACGAGCTGCATCAGCGCGGGGCAAGCAGCGGATCGGCTGGATCTACGCATCCACCCCGGCTCCGCGGTGGCCGACCGGCTGCGGATCGGGGTGCTCCAGACCGGCGGCTGGTGGCGTATTGCGTGGTCTGCGAGGGAGTGGACGTAGAATCGCTGCGGGGACCGGCGATAGATCCCTTCGGCCTGCGTCCATTTGCAAACGGGCAATGCTTGCGTGGACTTCCTGTACCGAAGCCGGGCTGAACACTGACCGCAACAGCGTCGCACGAAGGAACGGAGTACAACGGAGGGAAGGGAGAACTACGTCACCAGATCCGGAAGTTCTGTGGCTAGACCAGCATCGCTGATCCCCCAGGACAATCTGGATCGACAACGATTCCTGCGGATCTCGGCCGGCGTTACTGGCAGCGGAAACTCGAATCGTGAACGCAAACGCGTCCAGGACCATGGTGCCGGTCCTGGACGCGCTTGATGCTTATGTAAGTGCATGGAGAGTGCGGTGTTGGAAACCCGCGACCTCTCGGCTGCAACCCATCTTTTTGAAGTGGAGGCTACCGGGATCGAACCGGTGACCTCCTGCTTGCAAAGCAGGCGCTCTCCCAGCTGAGCTAAGCCCCCTTCAAGCCCTAAACCTAACCAGAACCGCGGTTTTCCTCAAGGCCGGGGCGGGCCCACCGTCTCGGCGGCGGGGGTCACGCTGCCGACGTTGAAGGCTCCCTCGCGCTGCCAGCGGAAGGTGACGCGCCGGCCCGCCAGCGCCCTCAGCGGCAGCACGATCTCGCCCACGCCGATCCGCCCCATCCGCCCCACCTCGTCGCGGATGGGGCGCGAGAACGACACCACCAGCCACTCGCCGCCCGTGGGCCGGTACGTCTGGCACTGCGCGGTGACCGCCGCGGACGGGAAGGTGACCACCGACTGCTGCGCGCCGCGATCGGCGTCGGAGCGGGCGAAGAGCATCTTCCCCCACTGCATCCCCGCCGCCACGGTGCCGCACAGCTCCACGCCGCTCGCCATCCGCGGATACGAGGTGACGCGGATCTCGTCGCCCGACTCGAACGCCACCGTGGTGTCCATCCCGGCCCGCGCGCCCGAGGGCGTGCCCCAGCGCTGCGCCGCCGCGTCCACGGGAAGGAACGCGACCAGCAGCAGAACGGGAAGGCTCGGTTTCGACCAGCGCATCGGCACCCGGGGTGAAGGATCCATCTTGAAGCTAACGGACGAGCCCGCACGGCGGTACCGGCATTCGCCCGGGCGGGACGGGGCCCGCTGGGGCACCAGACTGGAACGGTTCCGCGGCCGAAGCACGCGATCGGCCGGGATCGAACGAGGTGGAATCGGACAACGGCATATTCGGGACTGGGCGAGGCCGCATTCGGGCAGGTTGCCTGCATCTAATGTCGCATTTAGTTTATGCCCCTTCCATCCTTTTCCCCTGGCACGGAGTGACGGTCATGAAAAAGCTCGACTTGAACGTCGATCGTCTCGCGGTGGAGTCGTTTCCGACCGGCGCGCTGGGCGCCGATGGCCGCGGCACCGTGCATGGGCACGCGGCGGGGGTGGCCGTGCAGGGCTCGTGGCTGTGGACCGAATGTGGCTCGTGCGCCTGCCCCGACACCTCGGTGATCCCCGCCAGGCTGCGCCGCCGCGCTGCCGCCTGAGTACGTACAGGCGGCGGGCCGGCGCACTCCACGGCACCGGCGGGGTAGAGAAAGGGCGGCCTCCGACGGGGGCCGCCCTTTCGGCGCACGCGGCTTGCACCGGACGGGCGTCCGGACCATGTTTCCGCCCCCGGACTCCCGAAGCGTTTCTGAACACAGGTGTTACCCGATGATTCCGTCGCTGCTCACGCGCAACGTTGAAAAGCTGCCCCCCGAGGTCCGCCTGGAGGGCCGCATCCTGTTCCTGGTGGACGACGCCGAGCTGGTGCGCCGCCAGCTCGCCGGCGAAGACGTGGAGCTCACCGACGAGCTCCGCGCGCGCCTGCGCGACAACATCTCCACCGACGAGATCACGCCGGCGTACATCTGCTACTACTTCGACGAGACGCTGGGCGAGTTCCCGTACCTGGGGCTGAAGGCCGGCACCGAGTTCCCCATCAAGCAGGGGTCGGTGAAGAAGGGCGGCTTCGTGGCCAGCGTAAGCGGCCGGCGGCGCGGCAAGGGCTCGTCGCGCGAGCAGAGCCCGTACGCCGAGATGATGGCGGGGATCCGCGTGGTGATCGCCGAGAACATCGAGCGCATCTACCGCGAGAACTGCCAGAACCTGGGCGTGCTCACCAGCACCAACTTCGAGCTGATCGAGCGCATCCGCCGCGGCGACACCATCCCGCTGAGCGAGTTCACCGAGGGCGCCGACGAGATCACCCGCGGCATCATCGAGCACGGCGGGCTGTTCAACTACAACGTGGCGCGGCTGCAGGGGCTGGTGCGCACGCCGCCCATCTCCTGCCACGGCGCCGGCGACACCGCCGAAGACCTGGACCGGCAGGACGTGCGCATGCTGCGCGGGAGCGGCGAGTACAACGACCCGGGCCCCGACACCGGCGTGGACGGCGCCGCCGCTCAGTTCGTGGCCACGTCCACGTCGAACGTGGGCACCGACGCGTTCGGCGAGCCGGGGACACGGCACAAGGGCGGGCAGCGGCCGATGACCATTGCCGAGAAGATCTTCGCGCGGCAGTGGGTGACCGACCTGTCGAAGAACGCCGTCGGGGTGCCGTGGGTGCAGCCGGGCGACAGCGGGTTTGTGCAGACCGACATCCGCTTCAGCCACGAGTACGTCACGCCGATGTCGGCCATCTTCTTCGAGCAGTACGTGGGGCCGGACGAGAAGGTGCTGGAGCCGGAGAGCATCCTCTTCTTCCGCGACCACCTGACCTTCCTGAAGGATGCGATGACGCAGGAGCGCATCCAGATGGGGCTGCTGAACGTGGCCAACCAGCTGGAGGTGAAGCAGCGCGAGTTCGCCGAGAAGCAGGGCGTCCGTCTCTATGGCGAGCTGGGGCACGGCAAGCACGGCTCCGAGGCGATCTGCCACAGCAAGATCCTGGAGGCCTACGCCCAGCCGGGGCAGATCATCATCGGCTCCGACAGCCACACGCCGCACGCGGGCGCCGTGGGCTGCGTCGCGTTCGGCGTGGGGACCACCGCGATCTTCAACTCGTGGATCACCAAGGACGTGCGGGTGGAGGTGCCCCGGAGCTTCCGCGTGCTGGTGCACGGCGAGAAGCCCGAGAACGTGTCGGCCAAGGACTTCATGCTCGAGATCCTGCGCCAGCCGTACATCAAGGACGGCCACGCCATCGGCCAGATCATCGAGTACGCCGGCCCCGCGGTGGAAGCGCTCTCGGTGGACGAGCGGGCGACCATGACCAACATGGCGGCCGAGGTGGGCGCCTTCACCGGGATCGTGGCGCCCGACGAGAAGACGGTGGAGTACCTGGTGACGCAGCGGGGGATGAGCCGCGACGAGGCCCGGGCGCTGTGCGACGGGCTGTTCTCGGACCCCGACGCCGAGTACGTGATGACGATCGAGATCGATGCCAGCACGCTCAAGCCGATGATCGCGCTGCCGGGCGATCCCGGCAACGGGCTGTACGTGGAGGAGCTTCCCGAGCCGGTGAAGATCGACATCGCCTACGCGGGGAGCTGCACGGCGGGGAAGAAGGAAGACATGGACATGTACGCCGCCGTGCTGCGCGAGTACGCCGAGCGCGGCCAGCGGAAGCCCGAGCACGTGCAGTTCTACATCCAGTGCGGCAGCCAGGAGGTGTACGCCTACTGCCAGGAGCAGGGCTACGACCGCATCTTCGAGACGGTGGGCGCCACCTTCATCGAGCCCAGCTGCGGCGCCTGCATCAACGCGGGCCCCGGCGTGTCGCGGAAGCCCACGGACGTGACCATCAGCGCCATCAACCGAAACTTCCCCGGCCGCAGCGGCCCGGGGCAGCTGTACCTCGCATCGCCCTACACCGTGGCGGCCAGCGCCATGGCCGGCGAGATCGTGGCGTGGGAGGGCGAGCCGGCGGCGGTGTGATGACGCACGCGGCCGGCGGAGCGATCCGCCGGCTGCCGCGAGTGGGCGGCGATGGGCCGCGTCAGGCGAGGGATCGAGGGATCGAGGGAAGATTTGCGACTGAAGTCGCGGCTATGACGGCACACTGTCCGGCCTTCGCGGACATCAACGGCGCCGGCTCCCGAACGGGGGGCCGGCGCTGTGTGCTTCGATCGAACCGGGCTCACGGCATCCGGTGGGGAGGGGCGAATGAATTCGCTGCAACGACCACACGAAGTCCGCCTTCGCGGACTACCGGCTTCGGCGCTGCCGCGGCGGTCGTGCGCGCGAGGAGCAGCCCCTCGCTTCAAGAGGTCGGCGGAGGCGGCGGAAGGGCCCGTGCTTCAGCCCAGCACGCTGTAGCCATCGAGCCGCTCGACCATCGCGATCATCGACCACTCCGACCGGATCGGCCCGGAGTTGTGGATCTCGTTGTACTCCCGCGCCCACCGTTCCGCCTCTTCCCGGGTGTTGAACTCCACCTCTTCGTCGACCCGGCGCCCCCAGTCGGCCTCGCTTTCCACCAGGTACACCTTCACGGTCCGCTCCATCGGGCCGCCGTGCCGCAGGGCGGCGAGCATCGCCTCTTCCAGCCGCGGGAGCTGCGCAAGGAGCTCATCGATGGGCGGGGGCCCCGTGTACCGGATCTCCCGGGCCCTCGCTTCATACACCGTGCGCTCGCGCCGCCCGGGCCCGGCGGGGCGGCGCCACATCACCATGGCGCCGAGCGTTCCCCCGAAGCCCTTGCCGGGCGGGCTCACCGAACAGCGAATCGACAGCCTCAGGTCGGGCAGGGTTCCGTCGGCCTTCTCGCACTCGACCCCCACCGCCACGCCGATCCGGTCGCGGTACAGCACGCCGCACTCCACCAGCCTGAAGCCCGGGTTGCGCTCCACCGCCTCTCGCAGTCGCGCCAGGCAAGGCTCGATGGGCACGAGTGTCGGCTTGAGCGCCGCGGGCGGCTCCTCCACCAGGCGCTTGAGGTTCGCGCCTTCCTCACGGATGTGCTGCCGCACCGCGTCCACTGCTTCGTCCACGTTGGCGATGAGCCCGGTGCGAATCCGGACCTCTACCACCAGCCGGATCCCCGCCGGCTCGAACTCGATGCGAAAGGCGATGCGGGGTACGATCAGCCGCGGCACGGGGTCGGTGGCGGCGATCTCCACGTGGCGGTACCGCTCGACCACGCCGGTCCGCTCCACGCGGGTGAAGACGAAGCGCTGCCGTACCAGCGTGCCGCCGATCGTCTCCTCCAGGTAGAAGGCCGCACCTGGGTGCACGCCGCGTCCTTCTTCCCACCGGAAGAGCCGATGGCCCGGATGCAGGCGCGGGAAGTTGGTTTCGAGGTTGTCGAAGAATTCGAAGAGCTGTTCGGCGCTGTTGCGGATCAACACCGATTCGGTGATGAGCATTCGAAACCTCTCGGCAGGATCTGACTGGTACTCCAGAGCATTCCCCGGCGGACCCCGGATCAGGCGGCGCCTGGAAGGACAGCGGTGATCCGCCGGCCTGCGGTGCTCACCCCCGCCGCCACACCTCGCGCTCCGTGACCACCGCGTCCAGCGGCAGGTCCCACGCGTCGGCGGGGACGCTGCCGGCCTCCTGGTGGGCGAAGAAGATGCCGCAGCGGAAGCCGCGCCAGTCGGGGCGGGCGAACATCCGGTCGTAGTACCCGGCGCCGCGGCCCAGGCGGTTGCCGGCGCGGTCCCACGCCAGCCCCGGCACCAGCGCCGCGTCCACCGCTTCCGCCGGCACCTCGGGGCACAGCTCCGGCGCCGGCTCGCGGATGCCGTAGTTGCCGGTGCGCAGGTCGGCCAGCGATTCCACGCGGTGCAGCGTCATCGCCCGGTCGCCGGGCCGCGTCAGGGGATAGACGAGGGTGACGCCGCGCCGCAGCGCCTCGGCGGCGATGGTGTCGGTGTGCACCTCTTCGGGGAGGTCGGCGAACAGGAGGAGGGTGCGCGTGGCGGCCACCTCGGGCACGGTCCACACGCGCCGCGCGATCTCGGCCTCCGCCTCCGCCCGTACGGCCGGCTCCAGCGCGCGCAGGCGGCGGCGGGCCTCGGCGCGCAGCTCCTGCTTGGTCACCGCTCCCAGCGCGCCTGCGCGAGCGCCGTGGCCACCTGCGCGGCGATGCGCGCGTTGTTGCGCAGCAGCGCCACGTTCGCCTCCAGCGACTTCCCCCCCGTCTGCTCGGCCACGGCGGAAAGGAGGAAGGGCGTCACCTCCTTCCCCCGGATCCCCCGTGCGTCGGCCTGCGCCAGCGCCTGGCGGATGGCGCCCTCCACCGCGTGCGTGGGGAGCGCGGTGTCGGCCGGCGGCGGCGCGCAGAGGAGGAGCGACCCCGGCGCGCCCAGCTTGCGGTGCGCCTGCCAGAGCGCGGCCACGTCGTCGGGCGTGTCCGCGCGCACGTCCACCGGCAGGCCGCTTTCGCGCGAGTAGAAGCCGGGGAGCTCGTCGGTGCCGAAGCCCACCACCAGCACCCCCGCCGTCTCCAGCGCCTCGCGCGTGGCGGCGAGGTCCAGGATGGCCTTGGCGCCCGCGCACACCACGATCATGGGCGTGCGGCCCAGCTCGGTGAGGTCGGCGCTCACGTCGGTGCCGTCGCCGCGGTGCACGCCGCCGATCCCGCCGGTGGCGAACACCGCCACGCCGGCGTGGTGCGCCAGCCACATCGTGGACGCCACCGTGGTGGCGCCGTCGAGCCCGCGCGCCAGCGCCACCGGCAGGTCGCGCGTGGAGAGCTTGAGCACCCCGGCGGCCGTCCCCAGCCGCGCGATCTCGTCGGGGGCCAGCCCCACGATCGCCTTTCCCCGCACCACCCCCACCGTGGCGGGCACGGCGCCGTAGCCCGACACCTCTTCCTCCAGCGAGCGTGCCACCTCCAGGTTGCGCGGGTGCGGCAGCCCGTGCGCGATCACGGTGCTCTCCAGCGCCACCACGCCGTTGCCGCTCTCCTGCGCCTGCTGCACGCGCGGGGATCTGTGGATTGCGGGCATTCAAGGGGACAGGGAACAGGGGACAGGGGACAGGGGACAGCCCGCGGGCGTGCGTGCCAGCCGCGTGGCATCGTTCCGTTCCCGAGTGCCGGACGATGCATCCGGCGCGCGGGGGGGATAACTTAGGTGCGCACCCTTACGCCACCAAGGCGACTCATGACGATTCCCCACGCGACTGCCGTTCCAGCGGCCCCCGCACGGCTGGGCGACATGCCCGCCGACGAGTTCCGCCGCCACGCGCACGCGGTGGTGGACTGGATGGCCGACTACCTGGCCGACGTGGAGAGCTACCCCGTGCTCTCGCGCGTGCAGCCGGGCGAGGTGGCCGCCCAGCTCCCGCCCGCGCCACCCGCGCACGGCGAAGACTTCGAGAAGGTGCTGGCTGACTTCGACCGCGTGGTGATGCCCGGCGTCACGCACTGGAACCACCCCGGCTTCCACGCCTACTTCGCGGTGACCGGCAGCGCGCCGGGGATCATGGGCGAGATGCTGACGGCGGCGCTGAACGTGAACGCCATGGTGTGGCGCAGCGGCCCCGCGCCCACCGAGCTCGAGGAGCGGACGCTCGACTGGGTGCGCCAGATGATCGGCCTCCCGGAGGGCTTCCACGGCACCATCCAGGACACGGCCTCGCTCTCCACCCTGGTGGCCATCGCCGCCGCGCGCGAGCGGGCGGTGCCGGGGGTGCGCGAGCGGGGGATGAGCGGGGTGGCGCCGATGCGTGTGTACGCCTCCGAGCACGTGCACTCGTCCATCGACAAGGCGTGCGTGACGCTGGGGCTGGGGATGCAGGGGCTGCGCAAGATCGCCACCGACGCCGAGTTCCGCATGGACCCCGCCGCGCTCGAGGCGGCGATCGAGGAAGACCGCGCGGCCGGCATCGTCCCCATCTGCGTGGTGCCCACGGTGGGCACGACGTCGATCGCCAGCATCGACCCGCTCCCCGCCGTGGCCCAGGTGTGCCGCCGGCAGGGGGTGTGGATGCACGTGGACGCGGCCTACGGCGGGGCCGCGGCCACCGTGCCGGAGCTGCGCTGGATACTGGACGGTGCCGAGCACGCCGACTCGCTGGTGGTGAACCCGCACAAGTGGCTGTTCACCCCCATCGACATCTCGGCGCTGTACCTGCGCGACCCGGCGGTGGCGCGGCGGGCGTTCAGCCTGGTGCCCGAGTACCTGGTGACGCCCGAGGGCGAGAGCGTGACCAACCTGATGGACTACGGCCCCGCGCTGGGGAAGCGCTTCCGCTCGCTGAAGCTGTGGTTCGTGCTGCGCTCCTTCGGCGCGGAAGGGATCGCGGCGCGCATCCGCGAGCACGTGCGGCTGGCCCGCGAGCTGGGGCTGTGGATCGCCGCCGAGCCGGGGTGGGAGCGGCTGGCGCCCACCTACCTGAGCCTGGTGGTGTTCCGCCACGTTCCGCCGGGGATGACCGACGAGCAGGTGGATGCGCACAACGAGGCGATCATGGCCTCGGTGAACGCGGGCGGGAGGATCTTCATCTCGCACACGAAGCTGAACGGCCGCGTGGCGCTGCGCTTCGCCATCGGCAACATCCGCACGGAAGAGCGCCACGTCCACGCCGCCTGGGAGCTGCTGCGGCGGACGGGCGAGGAGCTGGCGGGCGGGTCGTGAGCGCGCGAACGATCGCGAGTAGCCAGGAGAGATCGTAGCGGGAATGTTGGAGTGACGGGAATGTCGCGAAGGTGCGAGTAGACCGGCGGAATCATGGACGGCCCCGCATCCCCTGCAGCCGATCGTCAGGCCAGCGGCGCACTTCGGCACGACTGGACCAGCGGCGGGAGGGCGATGCGCGTTACGGATACCGGTCAAAGGCTGGCGACGGCATTACAGCGGGACGTCCTGCTGCTCTCCCGTATCTCGAATAAAAGTCCTCCAGGAACCAG
>DASWMA010000103.1:0-7162 GCA_036399995.1 Longimicrobium sp.
TCATGAACCTCGCCCGATCCGACGCCAGGTACAGCACCGCCTCGGCCACGTCCTGGGGCTCGATCCACGGCACGGGAAGGAGGTTGCCGGCCGACGACTCGGCGATCTCCTCCACCGTCTTCCCCTCCAGCTCGGCCAGGCCGTCGTTCATGGGCGTGTTCACCCCCGTCGGATGCAGCGACACCACGCGCACCCCGTACGGCGCCAGCTCGATCGCCCAGCTCTTGGTCAGCCCGATCAGCCCGTGCTTGCTGGCGGCGTAGTGGCTCAGCCGCCGCATCCCGCGCAGCCCGGCAACGGAGGAGTTGTTGATGATCACGCCCGAGCGCTGCCGCATCATCACCGGGATCACCCGCCGCGCCACCAGCCAGGGGCCCTTCAGGTTGATGTCGATCATCGCGTCCCACTCGTCCTCGCTCAGCTCGTGGGCGAAGCCATAGGCGCAGATCCCCGCGTTGTTGAACAGGATGTCGATCCGCCCGAAGCGCTCCACGGTGGCATCCACCGCGTCCATGATCGCCGCGTCGTCGCGCACGTCGCCGGCGAAGGCGAGCGCGGCGGCGCCTGCGGCCTCGCACTCGCGCACCAGCGAGTCGAGCTCTTCGCCGGTGCCCATCCCGTAGCCAGGGTACGCGAGAGGCCGCGCCACGTCGAACGCGGCGATGCTGGCGCCGGCCTTCGCCAGCGCGAGCGCGGCGGCGCGCCCCTGCCCGTGCGCGGCGCCCGTCACGAAGGCCACGCGGCCGCTGAACTCACCCATGCGCACCAGCTCCTTCCGCCGCGGCGGCCGCGGGCACCCGGCGGTACGGCTGGAGATAGTCGTCCAGCGGCACGCCCAGCGCGTTGTTGATCACGTTGGTGGCTACCATCAGCGCGCCGAAGGCGGTGAGCGCCACCATCTGCTCGTTGTCGAAGAAGGCGGCCACGCGGTCGTAGACGGCGTCCGCCATGCGGTGCGGCGTTGCCGCCAGCGCGCGGCCGTAGGCGACCACGGCGGCCTCGCGCTCGTCCATCTCCAGCGCGTCGGGGTCTTCGCCGCTGTCGACCAGGATGCGGCGGAAGAAGGTGGAGCAGATCAGGCAGTCGGTCTCGCTGCTCACGGCGTGCGCGAACAGCGTGGTCAGCCGGTCGCCCAGGAACGGCTTCACCGCGTCGCGCAGGTCGTACCACGTCATCAGCGCGTCGAAGGCGGGCACCGAGTGCAGCAGCGTGCGCTTCATGTTGGTGATGCGCGCCCTCTGCAGGTGCCGGTCGTGCGCGGCGCGCGCGTCCGGCGGCATCTGGTCGTAGTCGAGCGGGGTGATGCGCGGCATGTGCGGCGGTGGCGAGAGGGTCGGGATCCGGCCGTCGACCGAATCTACGCTCCGCCCGAGCCGCAGCGGAAGCGGTGTGGATCGAAACCGGCTCGCGGCGGGAAGGGTCCGGAGGCCGGCCGCGGGCGCGGCCGGGCGGCTATGCGGCCGGGAGCGTGAGGGTGAAGGTGCTCCCGGCGCCCACGCGGCTCTCCACCGTGATCTCGCCGTTCATGGCGCGCGCCAGCTCGCGGCTGATCGCCAGCCCCAGCCCCGCGCCCTGGCGCTGCCGCGTCAGGTCGGAGTCCACCTGCACGAACGGGTCGAAGATCTGCGAGAGACGCTCCTCGGGGATCCCCGTTCCGGTATCGCGCACCGAGATCTCCACGACCTCGCCCCGGTACCGGCAGTCGAGCTCCACGCTGCCGCCGGGGGCGGTGAACTTGATCGCGTTGGAGATCAGGTTCAGCAGCACCTGCTCCAGCTTGTCGGGGTCGGCCACCGCCCGCACCGCGTTCGAGCTCGTGCGCACGCAGGTGAGCCCCGCCGCGGCCGCCTGCGGCGCCGTCAGCGCCTCCACGCTCGCCAGCACCTCGTCGAGCCCCACCTCGCGCAGGTTGAACTCGATGCGCCCGGCCTCGAGCTTGGCGAAGTTCAGCACGTCGTTGATCAGCCCCAGCAGGTGCTGCTGCGCGCGGCGGATGCGCTCCAGGTCGGCCTGCTGCTCGGCCGTCACCGGGCCGCGCAGCCCCATCTCGAGCAGCTCGGTGTAGCCGCCGATGGCGTTCAGCGGCGTGCGCAGCTCGTGGCTCATGTTCGCCAGGAACTGGCTCTTGGCCTGGTTCGCCGCCTGCGCCTCGAGCCGCGCCGCGCGCTCGTCCTCGTAGAGCCGCGCCCGCTCCAGCGCGGTCGCGAAGTGCCCCGCCAGGGCGCGCAGGAAGGTGGGCGTCCCCTCGTCGAACCCCCTCGGCGCCATGAAGCTGAACGCCAGCGCCCCCACCGGCCGCCCGGCGGACAGGATCGGCACCGCCGCGAAGGCTGGAAACCCCGTGTCGCGGACGATGGGCGCCATCTCGGGGTAGCGCTCCTCCCACTCCTCGAACGATTCCAGCAGCAGCGCACTTTCGCGCCCCACCACCAGGTCCGAGAGCGGCCGCCCCGGCTGGACGGGGTACCGGGGGAAGCGGTCTTCCACGGGCCCGGGGTAGCCGCGCGAGGCAAGGGTGTGGAACTCGGCGCCGTCGTCGCTCAGCAGGGCGAGCGAGGCGGCCTCGGCGCCGGTCTCCTCGATCCCCAGCCCCACCACCACCTCGGCCGCCTCGGCCGCCGACGGCGATCGGCTGAGCGCGTCGCTCACCTCCAGCAGGCGGCGCAGGCGGTCGGCCGCGCGCTCGCTCGCCTGGCGGGCACGGCTCTCCTGCTCGTGCAGCCGCGCGTTGTCGATCGCCACCGCCGCCCACCCGGCCACGCCCACCGCGATGCGCTCGCTCCGCGCGGTGAACACCGCCCGGTCGGCGTGGCCGAAGAAGAGCCCGCCCAGCACCTCGCCCGTGCGCGAGAGCACGGGGACGGCCAGGTAGCTGCGCACGGGGAGGTGGCCCGCCGGCATCCCGTGGTACGGCGCGTTGCGTCCGTAGCGCGGGTCGGCCGTGATGTCGTCGCTGCGGAGCACGCCCTCGCCGTGGAAAGTGGGGGAGAACACGGCCGTGTTGCGCGGCATGGGGAAGCGCGAGAACGCCTCCCTGGGCACCCCGCTGATGGTGTAGAGCGTGTACGACTCGCCCGCGTCGCCCAGCACGTTGTAGAAGAACGCGCCGAACTGCGCCCCGGTCAGGGTGGTGGCCTCGTCGGTGGCGGCCTGCACGATCTTCTGCAGGTCGAGCTCGGCGGCGAGCGCGGTGCCGATCCGGTGGAGCGTGTCCACCATCGCCGCCTCCTCGGCCACCGCCCCCTCCGCGCGGTGGTGCTCGTCCAGCAGCTCGCGGTTGGCGAGCTCCAGCTCCTCCGTCACCGCCTGCGACTCGGCGAGCTGTTCCTCGAGCTCGGCGGCCTGCTCCTGCAGCTGGGTGGACTGCTCCTGGATCAGCGCGGCGAGGCGGGCCGCCTCTTCGGCGTGCTCCTGCGCCGCCGCGCGGGCCGCCTCCAGCGACGCGCGGGCGCGCACCGACTCGGTCACCTCCACCGCGAAGCGGAGGATCCCCGACACCCGCCCCGCCGCGTCGAACAGCGGCTGGTAGCTGAAGTCGAAGCAGGCCTCCTCGGGCACCCCGTCGCCGTCGCGGTCGAACGACACCCGCGCCTCGCTCTTCCGGAACGGCTCGCCGCTGGCGTACACGCGGTCCATCAGCTCGAAGTAGCCCTGGCCCTCGAGCTCGGGGTACGCCTCGCGAACGGTGCGCCCCACCACGTCGCGTCCGCCCGAAAGGGTGCGGGAGAGCGGGTTGACGTACTCGATGCGGTGCTCCGGCCCGCGCGTGACGCTGACCGCCGCGGGGAGGTGCTCCAGGATGCGGCGCAGCCGGGCGTCGGCCTCGTCGCCCGCCGGCGGGTGTGCGGGTGGAGTGCCGCTCATGGATGCCGGACGGATGGGTGGGGGCGAGGCGCCGGAGGCACGCTGCGGCCAGGAGTCATGCGTGGGGAGGGGCGGAGGCGGGGTCCCCCACCCGGGGGAGCGTCAGCGTGAAGGTCGAGCCCCGGCCCACGGTGCTCTCCACCACCAGCTCGCCCTCCATCATGCGCGCCAGCTCGCGGCTGATGGCCAGCCCCAGCCCCACCCCCTGCCGCCGCTCGGCCGAGCTGCGCCCCACCTGCACGAAGGGGTTGAAGATCTCTTCCAGGCGCTCTTCGGGGATCCCCGGCCCGGTGTCGCGCACGCGGATCGACACGATCGAGGGGGTGGCCGACGAGGTGATGGAGACCTCGCCGCCGGCCTCGGTGAACTTCACGGCGTTGCTCACCAGGTTCAGCAGCACCTGGATCACCCGTTCGCGGTCGGCCTGCACCTGCACGCCGGGATCGCCGCGGTCCACCGCCAGCCGCACCCCCTTCGCCTCGGCCTGGGGCTCCACCAGCGGGCGCAGCTCCATCAGGATGTGCGGAACCTGCACGCTCTCGAGCTCCAGCCGCACCTGTCCCGCCTCGAGCCGGGCATAGCTCAGGATGTCGTTGATCAGCGTGAGCAGGTGCTGCTGGGCGCGGCGCACGCGCTGCATGACCTCGGCCTGCGCGGGCGTGACCGGCCCGTGGATCCCCATCTCCACCAGCTCGGCGTAGCCGCCGATGGCGTTCAGCGGCGTGCGCAGGTCGTGGCTCATCCGCGCCAGGAACTCGCTCTTGGCCAGGTTGGCCTCCTCGGCCTCGCTGCGCGCCGCCTCGGCTTCGGCGCGCGCCCGCCGCTCGGCGTCGTACAGCCGCGCGCGCTCCAGCGCCTGGGCGCACTGCTGCGCCAGCGCCGTGGCGAACGCGAGCTCTTCGGCGGCGATCACGCGCGGCTCGCCGAAGCCGATCGTCATCACCCCCAGCACGGCCGAGCCGGCGGTCACCGGGAGGAGCGCGACCGCCTCCTGCCGCATCCCGCGCATCGGCTCGCGCAGGGTGGGGTACGCCTCCCAGAGCTCGGCCCGCGACGCGAACGCGAGCGCCTCGCCCGTGCGCACCACGTCGCTGGAGGGGAACGGCGCGTCGGCCGGGACCCGCGCGAAGCGGGCGATCGCGCCCGGCTCGAACCCCTCGTCCGCGGCCGCCAGCAGCTCGCGGCCGTCGTCGCTGAGCAGCGACAGCCAGGCGGTCCGGGCGCCCAGCGCCTCGCGGACCTGCGCCACGAAGAGCCGGGCCACGTCTTCGCGCGGGAGCACCGCCGCCAGGCGGGCGGTGACCTCCTGCAGCCGCTGGGTGCGGGCGCGGGCGCGCTCGGCCTCTTCGTACAGGCGTGCGTTCTCCAGCGCGGCCGCCGCGCGGCGGGCCAGGTCCTCGGCCAGCGTCACCTCGGCGTCGGTGAAGCCGGGGCGGCCCACGCTGCGGCAGAACGCCGCCGCCCCCGCCACCCGCCGGGCGGCCAGCGGCACGAACAGCCCGCAAGCGGGTGCCAGCGCGTTCAGCGCCTCGCGCTCTTCCTCGCTTTCGCCGATCCGCTCCAGGTGCTCGGGCGCGATGTGCTCCATCAGCCGCGTCCGCCCGGTGCGGATCACCTCGGCCACGGCGCTGGTGGGGTGGTCGAGGGTGGGGCGGAAGTGGCGCTGCACCACCGCCGTGTGCAGCGCCAGGGCGGGGTCGTGGTGCGCCGACGCCACCGCGGCGGCGGCGCCTCCATCCCCCGCCAGGTAGATCAGGCAGTAGTCGGCCAGCCCCGGCACCGACAGGCGGGCCACCTGGTCGAGGGTGGCGCCCACGTCGAGCGAGCCGGCCAGCACCTCGCTGGCCTCGGCCAGGAAGCGCGCGCGCGCGGCGCTGGCGCGCAGCTCGTCCTGCACGGCGCGGGTCTCGGCCTCGGCGCGGGAAAGCTCCACCGCGTAGCGCAGCGAGGCGGCCAGGCGCTCGGGGGTCACGGTCGACTTCGCCACGTAGTCCACCGCGCCGGCCTTCATCAGCTCCACCGCCACCTGCTCGTCGCCGTGGCCGGTGAGCATCACCACCGGCACCTGCAGCCCGGCCTGGCGGATCCCCTTCAGCAGCGTCAGCCCGTCGCCGCCGGGGATGTTGTAGTCCAGGAACACGCAGTCGTACGGGGCGGCGGCCACCATGGCCAGCGCGTCGAGCGCGCCCCCCGCCTCGTCCACCGCGGCGGCCACCCCGGCGCGCGCCAGCCCGCGGCGCACCGACTGGCGGTCGACGACGTCGTCGTCCACCACCAGCACGCGCAGCACGGCCCCCTCGGCGGCGTCCGCCTCGGGTGCCACGCCCACCGGCGCCCCGGGCTGGCTGGGAATGCTCATCAGGGCATTTCCACCAGCGTCCAGTACTTGTTCAGGGTGGCCATCACCTCGCAGAAGTTGCTGAAGGTCACCGGCTTCAGCAGGTACCCCGCCACGTTCAGGTTGTAGGCCTCGATCTTGTCGCGCTCGTCGTTCGAGGTGGTGAGCACCACCACGGTGGTGCGGCCCAGCTCGGGGTCGGCGCGCAGCTCGCGCAGGAACTCGATCCCGTTCATCCGCGGCATGTTGATGTCGAGGAGGATGAGGTACGGGGTCGGCACGTCGGGCGCCCCGGGCTCGCCGCGGAGGGCGGCGAGGGCCTCGACGCCGTCGCGGACGACGACGAACGGGTTCGCGATCTTCTGGCGCCGGAAGGCCCGCTGGATGGCCTCCGCGTCGACGTGGTCGTCCTCGATGAGCAGGAGCGTGACGCCGTTGACTTCCATCGGATGAGGGCCCGTGAGGGGCCGGCTACACGGTGCGCGGCCAGGTGAAGCTAAACGCGGCGCCGGCCCCGGGCGCCGAGTCCACGCGGACCGTCCCGCCGAGGCTCTCGGTCGTCTTCCGGACGACGGCGAGGCCCATCCCGCTCCCCTCGACCTCGTCGCGCGGGCGGAGCGTCTGGAAGAGCTCGAAGGCGCGCTCGTGGTACTCGGGCGCGATGCCGGGGCCGTCGTCGGCGACGGTGAACTCGTACGCGTCGCGGACGGGCCGCCACTCCACCCGCACGCGCACGTCCTTGCCCGCGCCGCGCCCGTACTTGACCGCGTTGCCGATGAGGTTCTGGAACACGCGGCACAGGCTGCTGCGCTCGGCCATCAGGGTCGGCAGCGGATGGACCACCACGTCGGCGCCGGCCTGCTCGACCGCGCCGCGCGTCTGCTCGAGCGCGCGGGCGACGACCTCGGCGACCGGCACCAGCTCGAGCTCCGGCTCCCCGCGCCCGGCACGGGAGAACTC
>DASWMA010000104.1:0-8859 GCA_036399995.1 Longimicrobium sp.
CCGCGAAGCGGGGAGGGCGAGCGCTCTCAGGCGCGGGGAGGGGCCCCCGCGGGGCTCGCCGCCACGCGCCGATGCTCATCACGAGGAATCATCAACCCCCATGGAGGTTGTTGCACATGGCAGAGCTGCGGATCGTACAGACCGACCAGGCGCCGGCCGCCATCGGCCCCTACAGCCAGGGGATCGTGGCGAACGGCTTCGTCTACACCGCGGGGCAGATCCCGCTGGACCCGGCCACCGGCACCCTGGTGGAGGGCGACATCGCCACGCAGACCGAGCGCGTGATGCAGAACGTGCAGGCGGTGCTGCAGGCCGCCGGCGCCGACCTCTCCACCGTGGTGAAGACCACCGTGTTCCTGCGCGACATGGGCGACTTCGCGGCCATGAACGAGGTGTACGGCCGCTGGTTCGCCGGCCATGCCCCGGCGCGCTCCACGGTGCAGGCGGCACGGCTCCCGCGTGACGTGGCGGTGGAGATCGAGGCGATCGCGGTCGTCTCCAGCAGCTGATTCGGGGCAGGCATCACGGCGACGGGCGCCCCACCCGCTGGGACGGGCGCCCGGACGTCTTTACGGAAACCGGCGAGCCAACGAGAGTCTGGATGGTCAACCCGCACATCTTCCGGCAGTACGACATCCGCGGCGTGGTGGGCACCGACGTCACCACCGACGTGGCCGAGCAGATCGGCCGCGCCTTCACCACGCTGGTCCGGCGCACGGTGGAGGCGGAGAACCCCGTGCTGGCGCTGGGGCGCGACAACCGCCTGAGCAGCAACGACCTGGCCGACGCGGTGAAGCGCGGGATGCTGGCCGCCGGCGCGCAGGTGATCGACGTGGGCACCGTGCCCACCCCGGTGCACTCGTTCGCCATGGCCTGGTGGGGCACCGACGCCGGCCTGCAGGTGACCGGCTCGCACAACCCGCCGCAGTACAACGGCTTCAAGATGGCCATCCGCGGCGGCTCCATCTACGGCGACATGATCCAGGAGGTGCTGCGCATCATCCAGGAGCACGACTACCTGGCCGGCGCCGGCCGCGCGGAGGACCGCGCGGTGCTGGAGACCTACGTGCGCGAGGTGTCGGGGAAGTTCGAGGTGGCGCGGCCGGTGAAGGTGGTGGTCGACTGCGGCAACGGCACGGGCTCGATCGTGGCGGTCGACCTGCTGCGCGCGCTGGGGCCCAACGTGGACGTGGTCCCCATCTTCTGCGAGAGCGACGGCACCTTCCCCAACCACCACCCCGACCCGGTGGTGGACAAGAACCTGGTCGACATCATCGCCAAGGTGAAGGAGACCGGCGCCGACCTGGGGGTGGCCTTCGACGGCGACGCCGACCGCATTGGCGCCGTGGACGAGCGCGGCCAGATCGTGCGCGGCGACACCCTCCTCCTCCTCTACGGGCTGGACCTGCTGGAGAAGCGCGGCCCGGGGCAGAAGGTGGTGTTCGACGTCAAATGCACCCAGGCGCTCCCCGAGGTGCTGGAGCAGAACGGCGGCGTGCCGGTGCTGAACGCCACCGGCCATTCGCTGATCAAGAAGCGGATGAAGGAGGAGCACGCGCTGCTGGCCGGCGAGCTCTCGGGCCACATCATGTTCGGCAACGACTACTACGGCTTCGACGACGCGCTGTACGGCGCCTGCCTGCTGATCGACATCGTGGCGCGCCGCGAGGGGACGCTGGGCGAGTGGACCGACACCTTCCCGAAGTTCGTCAGCACCAGCGAGCTGCGCTACCCGGCTTCGGAAGAAACCAAGTTCGAGATCGTGGGCCGGGCGGTGGAGCACTTCCGCCGCGAGCACGAGGTGGTGGACGTGGACGGCGCCCGCGTGCTGTTCGGCGACGGGTGGGGGCTGATCCGCGCCTCGAACACCGAGCCCGTGCTGGTGGCCCGCTACGAGGCCCGCTCGCCCGAACGGCTGCAGGAGATCCGCCAGATGATGGAAGGGTGGCTGCAGGGCGAGGGGATCAGCGCGGCGACGACGGGGCACTGAGCGGCCCCGCTCGCCCGGCGTGAAACGACCGGGGGCCGCCGTCCGTTCTATACGGGCGGCGGCTCGCGCGTTGGGGAAGATCCGGCGGCCGTTCTGGATTCACGTGATCCTCCTGGCTCCTTCACCGGTATCCCGGCCGATTGCGATGCGCAACAACGGCGTCCGTGCCCCGAACCTCGCGTCGATCCTGCTGACGGGCGGAGCGACGGGATGGATCGCGGTGGCCGTGCTGGTGTTCCTGGGGGCCTCGCCCGCGCTGCTGCCCCTGCTGGCCGGTGTCGGGCTGCTGTCCACCCTCTCCCTCGTGGCGGGAGCGGTGGTGGGTGTGCGGGCACGTGGTGCCGGGCCCAGCCGGAACGCGGCCGAGGGGAGCGTGGACGAAGCTGCCGGGCGGATCGGCCCGGTGCTGGCCCGCTGGACGTATGCGGGCGACGAATGGGCCGCGTACACGGAGCAGAGCTGGGCGGCCGCCCGGGCCGGTGCGTGGAAGCCCAGCGCCGTGCTGGCCATGCTCACGCTGCCCGTCTCGTTCAGGAGCTCGCGGGTGGAAACGGTGGCACTCTTCACCGCCGGCGCGTTCGTGCTGGCCGTCGCGGTCGCGGTGGGCGGCGACGCCGTGATGCGCGGGCGGCGGCTGTCGCTTCTCCGGCCCACCGTGCTCATCGGCGCCGGCGGTGTGGTCGTCGACGCCCGGGCCGGGCTCGGCAGCGGTGAGCCGGGCCGGGTGTTGCGGGCCCGGTACGTGGCTCAGCCGGGGTCCGCACGGTTGGAGATCACCGTCGAACACGACGAGGGATTCGGCCTCAAGCGGAAATCCGTGGTCAGCGTGCGGGTCCCCCGCGGTCGTGAGGCGGAGGCGGTGGACGTGGCGGGATGGTTCGCCGAACGTGGCTCGGACGCCCGCTCGCTCCCGGAGCGTGCCTCGTGAGCACGCCCGCACGCGTGCGCGCGGACCGCTTCCCGGTGCTGGGGGTGGTGCTGCTGCTGTTCTTCTACGCGATGGGCATCGGCGGCGTGGTGGCGGGGATCATCGCGCTGCTGAACGGCACGATGCCCCCGGCGCCGGCGCTGGCGGCCATCGGGATGGGCGGCATCAGCCTGGCCCTGGCGGTCACCGCCACCCGGGGTGCCGTGCGCCAGCACCGTCGCGGCGATGCGGGGGAGCCGGCGCTCGCCACGCGACCGGCGACGGCGGTGAAGCCGCGGCGCGTGCGCGTGCCGGCGGACCAGCTCCTGGCCGAGTGGACGCTGGCGCCCGACGAATGGCGCGCGTACAACGAGGGCGAGGCGCTGGAGATGCGCCGCGACCTCGTCCACAACACGCTGGTGGGCCTGGGGTTCGGCGTGATGGTGGTCAAGATCTTCGGCGGGCCGTGGCTCTACGCCGTGCTCGCCGGCCTGCTGATCGGCGGGATGATCCTGGCCGGCACGTCGGTCTCGATCGCGCGGGTGCGGAAGCGCGTGCCCCGGATGGGCGGCGGCGTGGTGATCCGCGGCAACTTCGTGGAGATCGACGGCGTGCCGAGCCGACTGTCGGACGAGAGCTGGTACCTCTCCGGCGCAAAGCTGCGGAAGGACCTGCCGCTGCCGGTGATCGAGATCCGCACCTGCAGAACGCGATACGAGCGCAACGGCTCCCGGCGTCCGGTCGCGGACCTGCTGCGCATCCCCGTGCCGCACGGCCGCGAGGAGGAAGCCGCGCAGGTCGCCGAGCTGCTCGGCCGCGGTCGCCTCGTGGATGAGAACGATGGCTGATGCAGGGGATCGGTTCTGAATGGAAAAGTCAGGCCTCGTCCACCGGCGGCTGAAGCCGCAGCAACAACGACGAAAAGCCTCGCAAACTGCGCGAGGCTTCAACGACCGCGGTCGCGGCTTCTTTCATCCTCCATGGTCGCGCGCACCGCGGTGTGAGACTCAGGATGGCCGTGCAGCCCTGCCATCGTCGCCCGATGGATCTCCATTCCCCGTCCTCGAGACAGGGATGCGGATCGCGGTGAAGCGGGTTCGCGGGTGTTAGATTTCGAGCGATTCGTCAGGACAGCCCATCTCCCACCGACCGACGCCGATGCGCGTTCCCAGCAACCAGCCCCGCGACCTTCTCTCCTGCGCCCTCGCCGTGTTCGGCGTGGGCGGGCTGATCTTCGTGGCGCAGGTGGCGTTCCTGGGCGGGTCGCCGCTGGCGCCGCTGCCGCTGGCGGCGCTGGCCGTGGCGTCGGCGGCGATGCTCGTGGCCGGCGCCAGGGGGGGCGCCCGCATGAACCGCGAGACGGCGGCGCGGGTAGAGGGCGAGCATTCCACGGTGCGTGAAGAGGTGGCGCGCACCATGGGCCCGGTGGTGGCGCGGTGGACGTATGACCCTGACGAGTGGGAGGCGTGGACCGCGCGCGAGGACGCCCACCGCTCGCGCGGGGCGTGGGCCATTCCCGTGGTGGCGGCGCTGATCGGCGGTGGGGCGGGGCTGCGCCGCGGGGTCGACGCGGCGATCGGCGCGGCTGCTTTGATGGCGGTTTTCGCGGCGGCGATGCTGGCCTGGAGCGGCCGGGCGGCCGCGGGGCGGCGGCGCGACCACCGCATGCGCGGGGGCACCGTCACCATCGCCACTCACGCGGTGCTGGTGGACGGAGGCCGCGACTTCTGGGTCGACCCGAGCACCCGCGTGGCACGGGTCCAGTACCTCGCGGAAGCCCAGCCGGTGCTGGCGATCACCGTGCGGTACGGGGGGCGCGCGGCGTACGAGCACACGGTGCGCATCCCCGTGCCCCGCGGCCGCGACGGCGAGGCGCGCGAGCTGGCGGACCGCTTCGCCGAGGGCCGCTGGCACACGGCGCCGGTCGCCGCGGCCTCGCGCTGACGCCGCAGATGCGCCTCCTCGGCCGGCATCCGGGTCTCGCCGGGCTCGCGTCCCTCGCGTTGTTCGTGGCGGGCGGGGGCACGGTGGTCTTCGGCTTCACCACGATCGGCTACAACCTGCCGCTGGCTTCCACGGTGATCCCGCTCACCATCGGCACGTTGCTGGTGGCCGGCGCGATCTCGCTTGCCGTGGCCACCGAGCGCCAGCTGCGCCGCGACGAGGCGGAGCGGGGGGCGCTCGCGCCGGCCGCGACGGGTGATCCCGCGGCGAAGCGGCCCCGGCGCGACCCGGCCACCGTGGTCCAGCCGGACCGCGTGCTGGCCGAATGGACGCTGGCCCCCGACGAGTGGCGCGCGTTCAACGAGGCCGTGGCGGAGGAGCGGAAGCGCGGCGCCACCTACAACACCGTGTTCGGCGCGCTGTTCGGCGCGGTCGCGCCGTGGATCCTCACCGGGCGCTGGCAGTATTCGCTGATCGGCGCCGTGCTGGGCGCGGCGGTGGGGTGGATCGGCACGCACCTGGGCGCGCGCCGGCTGCGCGGGCGGGTGCCCCAGGCGGGCGCCGGCGTGGTGATCCGCCGCAACGCGGTGGAGATCGACGGCGTGAGCGAGGTGCTGCGCGACGGCACCTGGTGGCTCTCCTCGGCGAAGCTGCGCGACGACCTGGCCCTGCCGATCATCGAGCTGTCGGTGAAGAAGACCACCTACGAGCGGGGCGGCAGCCGCCGGACGATGGAGCAGGTGGTGCGTGTCCCCATCCCCCGCGGCCGCGAAGGGCAGGCGGCGGGCGTCGTGGAGCAGCTCCGCCGCGGGATGCCGGACGAGGATGACGACGGGTGATCGACGGTCGTCGGTCGTCGCGCCGGATTCGATTCCTCAGATCGGCGGCCGCAGGTTGTTGCGCGCGGATATGCGAGTGAACTCGCCGCTACGACGGCACGCAGTCCGCCTTCGCGGACTTCGCCAACGGGGACTTCGTTGCAGCGGACAGATCCAGCGGCCGCAGTCCGCGAAGGCGGCGCGAAGGCGGACTTCTCGCCCTTCCAGCCGCCGGTTTCAACCGGCGGAAGAACCCGGCGGAAGAACCCGGCGGAATGATCGGACCACCCGCCGTCCGCGCGGATCTTGGCCTCCAACGCCCACGAAACGGTTCAGTCCCCCGTTGCCGAGATCCCATCGCAGCCCGCGTCGTCCTCACCGGAAACGCCTGTCGTGATCTGGAGGTGATCGACGGGTGATGCGCCCGGTCAGCTTCGAATTCGTGAGACGCCGTCGCTGCCGAGCCGCGGATTCATCGGTCTTTTCCGCCGATCTCACCCCTTCTGCCCCCTCGCGGCCACGTCCCGGCCGTGCGGCGCTTTTGAACAAGGTTCTGGCCCGCGGCGGGAATCGCACCTATCCTGTGCACCATCTGTCGTGGTGCCCCGCCATTTTCGCCCGCCCCCCCAACACGCGCCCATGCTACCCTTCCGCTACGCCGCCTTGCCGGCGGCGGCCCTGATCGCGTCGGTGGCCCTGGCGGCCACGCCCGCCGCGGCCCAGGTCCAGCTCAACCTGCGCCAGCTCGCCCCGCTCGAGGCGTTCTACGTGGCCGACCTCCTTCCCGGAAGCCCGGGCGTGCGGCCCGACCTGCTGGGCATCACCCTGGTGAGCGACGGCCGCGTGGGGCAGACGGTCTCGCTCGAGGTCGCCGTGGCCAGGGAGAGCCCCTCGCCCGTGCAGATCTTCCGCGGCACCACCGACCCGTTCGTGCTGCAGGGGACGGTGCGGCACCTGACCAGCCGCGACCTGGTGTCGCGCGGCCGCGACGTGTCGATCACCGACGTGGAGGTGAACGACGACGTGCTCGACGGCCCCGGCGGGCGGGGCGGGCGGCTCCAGCCGGGCACGTACCGCTTCACCGTGATCGTCCGCAACGCGCAGGGCGAGCCGATCGACGAAGAGGAGCTGCGGATCACCTTCTCGACCCCCACCCGGGTGGAGCTGCTTTCCCCCGGCGGCCCCGCCGACGCGCCGCCGCCGGTGATCCCCGGGCCCACCCCGCGCTTCATGTGGAGCGCCGACGGCGAGGCGCCCGGCGCGCGCTACCGGCTCCGGGTGGTGCAGGTGGATGCCGGCGCCGGGTCGGCGGTGGAGGCGCTGCAGGCCGGCTTCCCCGCGTGGCAGGCGACGGTGGCGGGGACCTCGGCCATCTACCCCGCCTCGGCCGAGGCGCTGCGGCTGGAGGCGGGCGCCACCTACGCGTGGCAGGTCACGCGCGAGCTGCGGACCTCGGGCGGGAACGACGTGGTCGAGAGCCCCATCTACTGGTTCCGCATGGGCGCCGGCGGCGCGCCGAACACCTCCGGCGGCGCGCTGGGGCTGCGCTTCGACGCGCTGCTGCGGGCGCTGGGGCTGACGGAGCTGAACGGGTTCACCCCCGTGGGCGCCACGCTCGAAGATGGGCGCGCGCTCTCCCTGACCACGCTGGAGGAGCTGCTGGCGGCGATCGTGGCCGGCGAGCTCGCCATCCTTGCCGTGCGGGTGCGCTGATGAGGATGACGATGATGACGACGAGGAGGATCGCTGGCCAGGCGCTGGCGGCGTGCCTCACGCTGGCCTGGACGGAGACCGCGGGCGCGCAGCTGCCGACCGTGGCGGTCGTCTATCGGCTGCTGCAGGGCGGGGAGCTGAGGGTGAAGCCCACGGGCGCGGCCGAGCGCCCGGGGCGGATCGGCGACGTCCTGCGGAACGGCGACGAGGTGGCCACCGGGGCCAACACCCGCGCCGCCCTCCGCTTCAGCGAGGATCGCTCGATCCTGCGGCTGAACCCCAACTCGACCGTGCACCTGAGCTCCGGGAGCGCGGGCGGGGTGCTGGTTCGCACGCTGCGGATGGAGCTGGGCGAGGTGTGGGTGCGGGTGAACCGCCGCGACGGAACGACGCTGCGGGTGTCGACCCCGGCCGGCGTGGCGGCGGTGAAGGGCACCGAGTTCCTGGTGCGCGTGGACGCCGAGCGCGTGACCACCGTGATCACGCTGGAAGGCGTGGTCGAGTTCTTCAACCAGGGCGGGCGGGTCGATCTCCCCGCCGGCAGCAAGGTGGTGGCGGCCGACTCGGCCGCGGTGCCCCGGGCCGTGCCCGCCACCGCCGACGATCGCCGGCAGGGTGAAGAGGTGCGCGGCGAAGAGGGCGGAGACGTGCGCGGCGCGTGGGTGGAGGTGGAGCTTCGCAACGCCACCGGCCAGACCCGCAAGCTGATGCTGCAGGTGCCCGCCGACGCGCTGCGCCAGCGGGTGGAGGGACGGCCGTGACCATCCGGACGTGCTGGGTGGCCGCGCTGCTCGTGATGCCGGCCGCCACGATCCCCCTCGACAACGTTTTCGCCCAGACCTCCGCCCCCGCGGCGGTGATCCTCGCCCCAGAGCCCGGCGAGCGCGTGCCGGCCGACCAGGTGCTGGTGGCGGTCACGCTGCCGGGCGCCGACTCGGTCACCGTCCGCATCGGCGCTCGCGACGTGAGCGCCGAGGCCGAGCTGCAGGGCGGCGTGCTCACCTGGCGCCCCGCCGCGCCCCTCGCCCCCGGCCCGCACCGCGTGGTGGTGACGCCGCGCGGGGGCGATCCCGTGGCATGGACGTTCACCGTCGCCCCCGCGCCGCGCGTGGCCGCGGCGGAGCCCGGCGCGCGGGTGCGCCGGCGCTCGGCCGCCATCCCCCACGGCTCGCTTGTGATGGAAGGCGGCGGCAGCTCGGTCAGCGGCCCCGGCGCCGAGTTCAGCCGCCAGGAAGAGTTCCTCCCGCGGATGTGGTTCACGGCGGGGGGCGAGCTGCGGCCGGGGTGGCGCTACACGGCGCGGGCGCACCTGAGCGGGTACGAAAGCGCCCACCAGCAGCCGGTGCACCGCTTCCGCGCCGACCTGCGCACCCCCGGGGTGTCGCTGGCGCTGGGCGACGTGAACCCCGCGCTGCACGACGTGATTTTGGCCGGGCGCCACGTGCGCGGCGGGCAGGTGGGCCTCCGTGCCGGCCCGCTGCGCCTCG
>DASWMA010000105.1:0-10663 GCA_036399995.1 Longimicrobium sp.
GCTCGGCCAACGCCGTGCGCGAGTGCCTGCGCGGCGCGCGCGCGCGGCCGCTGAAGCGGAAGGTGGAGCCGCTGCTGACCACCTACGCCAGCGAGAACGCGCGCAAGGTGGTGCGCGCCGCCTGCGAGGTGGCGGTGGAGGGCGGCGCCGCGCCCGAGCTGGCGGCGATCTTCCAGGTGGACCCGCGCACCGTGACGGCGTGGTGCCGCCGCGAGGGGCTGCCGCCACCGCGCCGGCTGCTGGCGTGGACGCGGGTGCTGCTGGCGGCCATGATGCTGAAGGAGCACGGCCGCAGCATCGTGAACGTGGCGCGCAGCGCCGGCTACGCCACCGACCACGCGCTCCGCCGCGCCATGCGCGACCTGGCCGATGGCGACCCGTCCACCGTCCCCCGCGGCGAGCTGTTCGACCGCGCCGCCGCGCGCTTCCGCAACGACATCCGCGACGTGCGCGACCGTGCGCGAGAGCGCCGCCGCGACACCCGCGGCGGCGGCCCCCAGTCGCCCCCTGGGTGACGCCGCGGGTCGATGTTCATTTGTGGCTGAATTCAGCCGCGTAACCGTTCGGGCGGGATGCCCAGGCCCGCCGAGGCGGGTGTCACGGGTCGCTCACGTGCACCGATCGCACATTCGGCCCATCGTCCACACAGCATTTCGTCCCGGCAGAGGCGGACGCCGGGCTGCGTGGGGCAAGTCCTTCCTCCCAAAGCACATCCAGCCGGCGTCCAGATCGCGCCGGCCAGGATTTCGACAACCGTGTACCGTATACACGTAATGGCCGTATTCTCACAAAACGCCACGATCCGGTACCATCCCGTGTGACGCGCGGTTAGCTTCAACCGTCAATCCTCCCGCAAGACGACACTCCCCCTCTGACGTCTTCCCGCCCTGCCCCCTTCCGGGCACGGCGCTCGCAACGGTCTCCGTAACAGGAGACCGTTGCCGCCCCTCCCCCAGAGGCGAATGCCCGCTTCCCGCATCCCGGCCGTATCGGCCCTGCGGCTGCCCGCCGCCCCCGCCGAAGCGCACCCCGCGCTCGGGCGCCTGGCCGAGTTCGCCGAACGCATCCTGAACGCGCCCCTGGCCATCGTGTCGCTGGCCGGCGGCCGCTCGTTCTCGTCGCCCGTCCCCGACGTCGACCCGTGGCACGTGCGCAGGCACGCGCCGCTGTCGCGCTCGCTCTGCCGCGTGACCGCGCAGACGGGCGCGCCGCTGGTGATCGCCGACGCGCGCGCGCACCCGGCCGTGCGCGAGAACCCCACGCTGTGGCTGGGCGAGGCCGCGTACGCGGGGGTGCCGATATTGGCGGGCGACGGCAGCGTGCTGGGCGTGCTGTGCGTGGTGGACAGCCGGCCGCGCGCCTGGACCCCCGCCGACGTGGAGGCGCTGGCCGACCTGGCCGCGTTCGCCGCCCTGGCCCTGGACCGCCGCGCGCCCACCGAGGCCGGCTTCGTGGGCAGCATCGAGGGCGCGCGCGGCCGCCTGTCGCTCAAGATGCTCGAGAAGGCGGTGGAGACCATGCAGATCGGCGTGACCATCACCGACGTGGACGGCCGCATCCTGTACACCAACCCCGCCGAGGCGCGGATGCACGGCTACTCGGTGGACGAGCTGCGGGGGAAGCACGCCCGCATCTTCGCGCCGCCCGAGCACGCGCGCCCGCTGCCGGCCGAGGCGATGCAGGACGTGACCAGCTGGAACCGCGAGACGGTGAACGTGCGCAGCGACGGCAGCACCTTTCCCGTGCTGCTGCGCTCCGACGTGGTGAAGGACTCGCGCGGGCGCCCGATCGGCCTGGTGACCTGCTGCGAAGACGTGACCACCCGGCGCGAGATGGAGCGGCAGCTGCTGCGCAGCGCCTTCTACGACGACGTGACCGGGCTGCCCAACCGCGGGCTGTTCACGCACCGGCTGGAGCTGGCGGTGGACCGCGAGCGCCGCGGCGAGGGGAACTTCGCCGTGCTGGCCGTGGGGCTCGACCGGCTGCAGCTGGTGAGCGACTCGCTGGGCCGCGCCGCCGCCGACGAGCTGCTGGGGCTGGTGTCTACCCGGCTGCGCGGGTGCGTGGGGAGCGACAAGCTGGTGGCGCACGTGGCGCGCGACGAGTTCGCGGTGCTGCTCGACGACATCGACGGCTTCGCCGAGACCACGCGGGTGGCGGCGTGCGTGCAGGAGGCGCTGGGCCGGCCCTTCGCGCTGCACGGCGCCGAGCTGTTCACCGGCGCCGGAGTGGGGATCGCGCTGAGCTACACCGGCTACGAGCACGCCGAAGACGCGCTGCGCGACGCGGCGATCGCCATGTACCGCAGCCGCGACGCGCGCGCGGGCCACTACGAGGTGTTCGACCGCGACATGCACGCGCAGGTGGCCGCGCGGCTGCGGATGGAGACCGAGCTGCGGCGCGGGCTGGAGCGCGGCGAGCTGCGCGTGCACTACCAGCCCATCATCAAGCTGGGCACCGGCCGCATCGCCGGCTTCGAGGCGCTGGCGCGGTGGGAGCACCCGCAGCGCGGCCTGGTCCTTCCCGACGAGTTCATCCCGCTGGCCGAAGAGACGGGGCTGATCCTGCCGCTGGGGATCTGGGTGCTGGAAGAGGCCTGCCGCCAGCTGCGCCGCTGGCACGACGCGGCGCCCGGCGGCGAGCCGCTGACGCTGGCGGTGAACCTGTCGGCGCGGCAGTTCCTGCAGGGCGACCTGGTGGAGCGGGTGGAGCACGCGCTCTCCTCCGCCGGCGTGCCGCCGCACACGCTCAAGCTCGAGATCACCGAGAGCGTGCTGATGCAGCACACCGACACGGTGACCGCCACGCTCTCGCGGCTGAAGGCGCTGGGCGTGCAGCTGCACATCGACGACTTCGGCACCGGCTACTCGTCGCTGGGCTACCTGCACCGCCTGCCGCTCGACGCGCTGAAGATCGACCGCTCGTTCGTGAGCCCCGACGGCGCCAACCTGCACCTGGTGCGCACCATCGTGGCGCTGGCGCACGCGCTGGGCGTGGCCGTGGTGACCGAGGGGATCGAGAGCGCCGAGGTGCTCACCGAGCTGCGCTCTCTGAACTGCGAGTTCGGCCAGGGCTACCTCTTCTCGCAGCCCCTCCCCAGCGACGCCATCGACGCGCTGATCGCCACCGCGCCGCGGTGGTAGCCGGGTAGCAGGCCAGCCGCACGCCGGCCAGAAGCTGGAGAGAGGACGGGGCGCCGCACGGACTGTGCGGCGCCCCGTTCACTTTCTTCGCGGATCGATGTACATTACGTTCACTTCCGCCCCTCGCCGCCTGGAACTTCCGATCCGTCCTGTCCCGTGCCGAGCTTCAGCGACTACATCGTGTTCGTGGACGAGAGCGGCGACCACGGGATGGAATCGATCGACCCCAGCTATCCCGTCTTCGTGCTGGCGCTGTGCGTGTTCGAGAAACAGGCGTATGCCGACACCGCCGCGCCCGCTGTGCTCCGCTTCAAGTTCCGCCACTTCGGGCACGACCAGGTGATCCTGCACGAGCACGAGATCCGCAAGACGAAGGGGCCGTTCCAGTTCCTGTTCGACGCGGCGAGGCGGGAGCCGTTCTACCACGACCTCAACCAGCTCATCACCGCCAGCCCGTTCACGCTGGTGGCGAGCGTGATCGACAAGCACCGGCACCGGAAGCGCTACGCCCAGCCCAACAACCCGTACAGCATCTCGGTGGGCTTCGGGCTCGAGCGCGTGTACATGCACCTGAAGGGGCTGGGGTGCGAGGGCGGCACCACGCACTTCCTCTTCGAGAAGCGCGGCGGAAAGGAAGACGCCGACATCGAGACGGTGTTCCGGCGGGTGTGCGAAGGCGCGAACATCACCGGCCAGCGGCTGCCGTTCGAGATCGTGATGGCCGACAAGAAGTGCAACTCGGCGGGCCTGCAGATCGCCGACCTGGTCGCGCGGCCGGTGGGGCGAAAGATGCTGAACCCCGGCCAGCCGAACCGCGCCTACGACCTGATCCTCCCCAAGTTCCGGAGAAGCCCGGCCGGCCGCGTGGAAGGGTGGGGGCTGAAGGTATTCCCATAAAAGCGAAAGGCCCCGGTATTCACCAGGGCCAGACGCCGACCAGGTATTCCCAGTCCATTTGATGCGGTAATGTACAAACAGTCCGCCCCGCTGTCAACCCCGGATTCTACGTCCACGACCCGCCCAGGCTCACGTCGAGCAGCTCCGACGGGGCGGCGGGATCGTCGCGATCGATCACGGCCCAGAGTCGCGCGGGGTCGTGCGGGTGCGGGAGGAGGCCCTCGATCTTTCCGGTGAAGCGGTCCCCGCCCACCTCCACCACCGCGTAGCGCGCCTCGCCGCCGCGGATGATGCCGATGGCGCTGCCGGCGACCGGGCCGTCGCGCGTGGCATCGGGCGAGGCCTCGGCGGCGGCGGAGTAGAGGACGGCGTCGCCGCGCACCGACACGTCGGTGAACCCCAGCGGCTGCCCGTCCACGTCGCCCAGCTCGTACAGCGCCACGTCGCGCGGCTGAGGCGCCGGCGCGGTGGCCGGTGCCGCCAGAAAGGCGAGGAAGGCGGCGAGGTCCAGGTCGCACGACGCGTCGGCGGGGCTCACACAGTCGCGCACAGCGCCGTTGCCGCGGTTGAACAGGCGCAGCACGCCGCCCACCGCCGCCGCGCCTTCCACGTTCAGCTCGCTCCCGGCGAACTCCGACGTGGCCCGCAGCTTCGCGTAGAGCGCGGAGGCGTCCACCAGGCGCACGTGGGGCGTGTCGGACGCGATGCCGCGGACCACGAGGATCTTCTCGCGCGCGGGGGTGGAGCCGGAGCCGAACGCCACCAGCATCTCGCCATCGCCGTCGCGCAGCATCACGGCGGCTTCCAGGTCGAGCTTGTGGCGCTTGTTGCCGCGCACGTCGTCGAACTGGCGCAGCCCGCCTTCGCCGGCGGGGAGGGTGATCGCGCGGGCCCGCCCCCGCGCGGGGTCCGCGAGCGCGACGAAGTTGGCGTCGTCCTGGATCACGGCCACGCGGTCGCCCACGCGCACCACCCCCGAGGCCGAGCGGACGTGCGCGGGCCGGTCGAGCGCGGGATCGGCTCCGTCGGCGTACAGCAGCGGGATGGATCGCAGGACGCGCGCGGTGAGCGACGGATCGAGACGGGCGTGGATGGTCGGCGGCATTCGGCCTCTGTGGTTGCACGGGAGCTCAGGGGAAGAAGCTACCGCCATGCGGTCCGCGGCGCATCGCGCCGCTATCCACAATCCGCCTGAAGGTCTTTCGTCCACGATCACGAGGGCACTGGCTGGAGCGGGATCGCTGATGGTCACACAGAGACACAGAGGCACAGAGAAACTGCTCGCTTTTCCTCTGTGTCTCTGTGCCTCTGTGTGACCCCATGCGAGCCGGGACCCGCAACGATTCATGCCGACAGCACCAGACGACACGGGGCCGGAGAGATGGTCGTCTCCCCGGCCCCGCATCACCTCCGTACCTCCGTACCTCCGTACCCCTACAGCAGTGCCCGCAGCGACACGATCTGCTCCGCCACCGCGTCCGGAGCCGTGCCGCCGACGCCGGCGCGCGCCGCCAGCGCCTGCTCGGCCGAGAAGAGCGCGTGGAAGTCGGCGCCCTCGAAGTGCGGCGACAGGTGGGTGAAGAAGCGGGGCTCCAGCTCGTCCAACCCGCACCCCAGCTCTTCCGCAGCGCGCACCAGCCGGCCCACGATGCCGTGCGCCTCGCGGAAGGGCACGCCGCGCCTGACCAGGAAGTCGGCCAGGTCCGTCGCCAGCATGGCCGAGTCGACCGCGGCGCGGCAGCGGCCGGCATCGATCTCCATCGTGCGCACGCTGCCGCTGACGGCGGGGAGGAGCGACTCCAGGGTGTCGAGCGCGTCGAACAGCGCCTGCTTGTCTTCCTGCAGGTCCTTGTTGTAGCCCGACGGCAGCCCCTTGAGCGTCGCGAGGACGCCGGTGAGCCCGCCGATCAGCCGGCCGGCCTTGCCGCGGGCCAGCTCCATGGCGTCGGGGTTGCGCTTCTGCGGCATCAGCGAGCTGCCGGTGCTGTAGCCGTCCGACATCTTCACGAAGCCCCACTCGGCCGACGAGAAGAGCACCAGGTCTTCGGCCAGCCGCGACAGGTGCACCCCCACCATGGCGGCCACGAACAGGAGCTCGGCCACCCAGTCGCGGTCGGCCACGGCGTCCATCGAGTTGGCCGACACGGCGTGGAAGCCCAGCGTCTCCTTCAGCAGCACGCGGTCTACCGGGAAGGGGCAGCCGGCAATGGCGCCGGAGCCCAGCGGGAGCACCGCCACCCGCTCGCGCGCCTGCGCCAGCCGCTCGCGGTCGCGCGCAAGCGGCCACGCGTGCGACAGCAGCCAGTGCGCGGCCGACACCGGCTGCGCGCGCTGGAGATGGGTGTAGCTGGGCATCACCGTGAGCCGGTGCGCGTCGGCCTGCTCCAGCAGCGCGCGCTGCAGGTCGCGCAGCAGCGTGTCGAGGCGCGACACGGCGCCGAACGCCCACAGGCGCGAGTCGGTGGCCACCTGGTCGTTGCGGCTGCGGCCGGTGTGCAGCTTCCCTGCCACCTCGCCGGCCTCTTCATACAGCAGGCGCTCAACCAGCGAGTGGATGTCCTCGTCGGGCGCGGCCCGCCACTCGTCGTCGCTCCACGCCTCGAGGCGCGCGGCCACGCGGTCGAGCCCGGCGGTCAGCGCCAGCCATTCGGCGTGCGTCAGCACCCCGGCCGCGGCGATGGCGCCGGCCCAGGCCTGGCTCCCGGCCACGTCTTCGCGCCAGAGCCGGTGGTCCACGGGAAGCGAGCGGTTGAGCCGGTCCATCTCCACGCTGGGCTCGGCGGCGAAGCGCCCGCCCCACAGGCGGAGGGTGGGCCCGGCCTCGGGGCCATCGAGCTGGATCGCGGCGTCGGTCATCGTTGTCACCCTCCCTGTCTGCACGGGCACCCGACAGCCGGGCCCCCGAGATTGTGCATTTCCAGACACTTAGTTAGGCTTCCCCATCCCCCGTCGGCCCCCTTTCCCTACAGGAGACCCCATGAAGAAGCTCAAGCTCGACGGCCTGCACGTAGAAAGCTTCGCCACCTCGGCCGACGCGCCGCCGGCTCGAGGCACGGTGGCCGGCCACGGGCTCGCGATGCGCACGATGAGCAACTGCCCGGTCAGTTGGGATGGGACCTGTTACGTCACCTGCGCCTACTGCGAGACGGACGACTTCTGCCGCTGACCTCGCGCCGCTCCCCACTCGCCCCAGAGAGGCCCCATGAAGAAGCTTCAGCTCGACGACCTGAACGTGGAATCCTTCCCCACGACCGCCATCCGCGGCTCGGTCGCGGCGTACGAGGCCGCCGGGACGCAGGAGTGGTGCTCGGTCAGCTACGGCGGAACCTGCATCATCAGCGTGTGCCAGATGTGCTACACCGACGACCCCTGCTGACCTTCCGCCAGCCTGCTTCGTCCACGCGGCGAGCTGGAATCGAGGGGCGTCCGGAGCGGTCCGGACGCCCCCGTCCGTTCAGTCCGCCGCCAGGTCGGTGACCAGCCGCGGGGTGAGCTCCTGGTCCTTGAGCGCCGCCACCCGCATCGGCAGGGCGAACAGGCGGATGTAGCCCGCCGCGTCGGCCTGGTTGTAGACGTCGTCTTCGCCGAAGGTGACGAAGCGCTCGTCGTAGAGCGAGAACGGGCTGGTGCGGCCGGCCACCGTGGAGGCGCCGCGGTACAGCTTGAGGCGCACGTCGCCGGTCACCCGCTGCTGCGTCACGTCCACCATGGCGTCCATCGCCTGCCGCTCCACCGTCCACCAGCGGCCCTCGTACACCAGGTCGGCGTAGCGCGGGGCGATGGCGTCCTTGAGCGCCAGGGTGCGGCGGTCCAGCACCAGCTGCTCCAGCTCGCTGTGCGCCTGGTAGAGGAGGGTGCCCCCGGGGGTCTCGTAGATCCCGCGGCTCTTCATCCCCACCATGCGGTCTTCCACCAGGTCCACCCGGCCCACGCCGTGCAGCCCGCCGATCTCGTTCAGCCGCTGCAGCAGCTCCACCGCACCCAGCGCCTCGCCGTCCACCGCCACGGGCGTTCCCGCCTCGAAGGTGATGGTCACGTAGTCGGGCCGGGCGGGCGCGTCCCACGGCGCCTTCGTGAGGAGGAAGAGGTCCTCGGTGGGCTCGAAGTTGGGATCCTCCAGCGGCCCGCCCTCGTGCGACACGTGCCAGATGTTGGCGTCGCGCGAGTAGATCTTCTCCTTCGTCGCCGCCACGGGAACGTTGTGGGCGGCGGCGTAGTCGAGCGCATCCTCTCGGGAGCGGATCGACCACTCGCGCCAGGGGGCGATCACCTTCATCTCGGGCGCCAGCGAGGCGTAGGTGAGCTCGAAGCGCACCTGGTCGTTCCCCTTGCCGGTGCAGCCGTGGGCGAGGGTGGAAGCGCCGATCAGCTTCGCCACCTCCACCTGCCGGCGGGCGATGATCGGCCGCGCCATCGACGTGCCCAGCAGGTACTTGCGCCCGTACGTCGCGCCCGCGCGCAGCGTGGGCCACACGAACTCGGTGAGGAAGGTCTCGCGCAGGTCCTCCACGTAGCAGGCCTTCGCGCCGCTGGCCAGCGCCTTGGCCTCGAGGCCGCTCAGCTCGTCGCCCTGCCCCACGTCGGCGGCCACGCAAACCACTTCGGCGCCGTAGTTCTCCTTCAGCCAGGGCACGATGATCGAGGTGTCGAGCCCGCCCGAGTAGGCAAGGACGATGGTGTTGTTGTTCATCTCAGTCTCGCTCCCTGGGTTGATCTGCTCAAACGTCGGTCCTGCTCGTCGAATCCGGCTTCCTGCCCGACCAGTGCCAGGTGCTAGGTGCTAGGTGCTAGGTGCTAGGTGCTAGGTGCTAGGTGCTAGGTGCTAGGTGCTAGGTGCTTTCACGGTTTTGCACCTAGCACTCAGCACCTGGCACTACAGTTCCTTCACCACCGCGATCTCGTCGCAGGCGTGCAGCTTGGGGCACTGCCGGCAGTCGGTCCACACCTTCAGCGGGAACATCTCCTTGGGCACCGTGCGGTAGCCCTGCTTGTGGAAGAAGACGTCCTGCAGCGTGAGCGCGAACACCGTCCCGATCCCGTGCAGCGCCGCCTGCCCCTCCACCGCCGTCACCAGCTTGCGGCCCACGCCCAGGCCGTGCGCGGCCTCGCTCACGGCGAGGGAGCCGAGCTCGGCCAGCTGCGGCGTGTACACGCGCAGCGCGGCGCAGCCGATGATGCGCCCGTCCTTCTCGGCCACCACGAACTCGCGGAAGTTGCGGCTGAGCTGCTCGATGGTCTTGGGCAGCATCAGCTCCTTCTTCGCGAAGCCGTTGATCAGCGGCTCCACCTGCAGCATGTCGGCAACGCGTGCCGGGCGGACGGTCAACACGCCCTGCACTCCCACGAAGGGCTGCGACTCGACGGGGTCGAGGAGCCCGGCGGACGACGATGCGCCCGCATACGTCTCCATCAGCATCAGAGGACCTCGTCCAGGATGTGCACGCCCTCGGCAAGCTCGTCGTCTCCGATCACCAGCGGCGGAACGACGCGCACCACGTTCGGCCCTGCGCTCACCAGCAGCAGCCCCGCATCCTGGGCCCGCTGCACCACGTCGCCCGCGGGCCCGTCCAGCTCGATCCCCCAGATCAGCCCCGACCCGCGCACGTCCTTCACCCGCGTGGGGTGGTTGATCACCAGCTTCTGGAACAGGTTGGCCAGCAGGTGCCCCTTGCGCTGCACCTCGGCCAGGAACGCCGGCTCGCCGATCGTCGCCACCGCGGCCAGCGCCACCGAGGCCACCAGCGGTCCGCCGCCGAACGTCGTGGCGTGGTCGCCGGGGCGGATCGTGTCGGCCACCCGCTCGGTCATCAGCACGGCGCCCATCGGGAGCCCGCCGGCCAGCGGCTTGGCCAGCGTCATCATGTCCGGCGTGACCCCCGCCTGCTCGTGCGCGAACAGCGTCCCCGTGCGGCCCAGCCCCACCTGCACCTCGTCGAACACCAGCAGCGCCCCGGCCTCGTCGCACAGGTAGCGCAGCGCCTTCAGGAAGGCGGGGGGGACGGGAAGGACGCCGCCCTCGGCCTGCAGCGGCTCCACGATCACCGCGGCGGTCCGCTCGGGGCGGATCAGCCGGTCGGCCCCGGTGGTGTCGCCGATCTCGCCGAAACGCACGCCGGGCATCAGGGGCTTGAACGGCTCCTGGTAGGCCGGGCGGTCGGTGGCGGCCAGCGCGCCCATGGTGCGCCCGTGGAAGCCGCCGCGGAACGCCACCACCTCGGTCTTGTGCTCGCCCTGTCCCTGCTCGCCCGCCCAGCGGCGCGCGAACTTGATGGCGCCCTCGTTGGCCTCTGCCCCGCTGTTGCAGAAGAACACGCGGTCGGCGAAGGAGCGCTCCACCAGCCACTCGGCGAGCCGGGCGGCCGGGCGGGTGTGGAAGAGGTTGGAGGTGTGGACGAGCCCGGTCTCCAGCGCCTCGCGGATGGCGGCGGCTATCACGGGCGAGCCGTAGCCCAGCGCGTTCACCGCGATCCCGCTGGTGAAGTCCAGGTAGCGCGTTCCATCTTCGGCGATCAGCCGCGAGCCTTCGCCCCCGACGAACACGGGGCCGGTGCGCTTGTAGACTTCCAGCAGCGCGCTGGTGGCGTCGATCGTGGCAGTCGTCATCTGATCCACCTTCCGTTACC
>DASWMA010000106.1:0-2247 GCA_036399995.1 Longimicrobium sp.
TCCGGGTGGGGGCCAAGGCCGGGCACGCGCACGGGTGCAGGCCGGCGGCTCTCTCGCACCGGCGGCTGAAGCCGCAGGCTGGAACGGCACGAAGCCTCGCAAACTGCGCGAGGCTGTAGGACTGGCACTCGCGCGGATCCCCGGGATCGGAGCCGTCGCAGTTCACCTCCCCCCGGCAGTTTTGGGGGGAGGTCGGAGATTCGCGGACAGCCGTACCGTCCGCGAATCTCCGGGTGGGGGCCCAGGCCGGCGCGCGCACGGATGCAGGCCGGCGGCTCTGGCACCGGCGGCTGAAGCCGCAGCAACAACTACGGGAAGCCTCGCAAACTGCGCGAGGCTGTGAGGCGGATTCTGCTCCTTCGCCTGAATGCTGTCATGGGGAAGTCCGCGAAGGCGGACTGCGTGCCGTTGTAGCGGCGAGTTCACTCGCAAATTCCCCCACGCGAAATCCGCGACTCTCGCGAATCCGGCCTGAGCCAGGCGCACGCCAGATCAACCGACAGCGATTTGATGATGATACGACGGGCGGGATGGGTGCTGATCGCGATGCTCGCCGCGGCGTGCGGCGGGGGGACGGACGCGGCGGATGCGCCGCCGGCCGCTTCGCCCGGCGCGGACGCGCCCGCGCGCGCCGACACGCTCCCGCTGGCGGAGCGGCGGGCGGCGGGCGGGCGGATCGTCTTCGTGTCGGAGCGCGACGGCGCGCCGCAGGTCTACACCATCGCTCCGACGGGCGAGGGCGAGCGGCGGCTGTCCGGCGGCGCGGGAAGCAGCTTTCCGGCCGCGGTGGCGCCGGATGGCCGCAGCGTGCTCGCCGTGGCCGTGCGCGAGGAGGGCGACGACCACGGCGAGCAGATGATGACGCTGCCGCTGGACGGCTCCGCCGCCAGGCCGATCGGCCCCGCCAGCGCGCGGGCACGCTCGCCGTCGTGGGCGCCGGACGGCCGCTGGCTGGTGTTCGAGAGCGACCGCCAGAGCTTCCGCGACCTGTACCGCATCGCCGCCGACGGATCGGGGCTGCGCCGGCTGACGGAGAACCGCGAGGGGAACTTCGACCCGGCCGTGTCTCCGGACGGCGCATGGATCGCCTTCGCCAGCAGCCGCGATGGAGACGCCGAGGTGTACGTGATGCGCGCCGACGGCGGCGGACAGCGCCGGCTCACCGCCTTCCACCGCGACGACTGGGGCCCGCGCTGGTCGCCGGACGGCCGGACGATCGCCTTCCTCAGCAGCCGCGAGGGTACCGACCGCATCTTCCTCGTGAATGTCGACGGCACCGGCCTGCGGAAGCTCAACGGCCCCGATTCGACCCGCGCCGACACCCAGGAGGCCGACGTCGCCTGGTCGCCGGACGGGACGCGCATCGCGCACACGCTGCACGTGCGCACGGGCGTGTCGCGCATCCGCATCGTGGACGTGCGCACCGGCGCCGCGCGCGAGGTGGCCGGCGTGGAAGGCGCGTCGCAGCCCGCGTGGTCGCCCGACGGCCGCTTGGTCGTCTTCACCGCCGGCAGCGGCCCGCAGGCCGACCTGTGGATCGCGCGGGCCGACGGCACCGCCCCCACCCGCATCACCCGCGCGAACGCCGCAGACTGGCTCCCGCGCTGGGGGCGGTGAACGGCGGACGGACGAAAATTGGAGAGGCGTTGCCGCGGCGCCGCGAGGGGCCCTCTCCCTGGCGCTGCGCGCCTGTCCCTCCCCCAAAACAACCTGGGGGAGGGACGGTCTGCGCGCCCAGCAGCCGGGGCCGCGTGACGCGGCGTCTGCGTGGCAGGGGGATGCGGGCGCAAACCAGGAATCTGGAAGATGACTGACTCAGGGGGACGCGCCTCTCACATTACTCCGCCCCCTCCCCCGACACGCCAAAACCGCGTCGCCCGCAGGCTCCCGCAGGCCACGTCGATCGTCCCTCCCCTGCAGTTCGGGGGAGGGACAGGCGCCCTCAGGCGCCAGGGAGAGGGCTCCCGCGGCGCCGCGGAAAAGCGGAGAACACGCCCCGCCGGCCTTACCGCCTGAAGCTCACGATCCAATTCCTCCCCCGCCCCACCCCTCCCTCTCCACCTCCGCCGTGTGCTCGCCCAGCGCGGGCGCGGGGCGGCTGACGCCCGCCGGCGTGCGCTCGAAGCGCAGCGGCGACGGGACCGTCTCCACCGTGCCGTAGGTGGCGCCGGTGATGGGCCAGGTGCCGCCGCGCTCCGTCAGCACGGGGTCGCGCAGCGCCTCGCCCACCGTCTGCACCGGCGCGCA
>DASWMA010000107.1:0-1578 GCA_036399995.1 Longimicrobium sp.
CGTAGAGGTCGTAGACGCGCTCGATCCCACCGTGGGCGTACAGTGCATCCACCAGCTCCGCCCGCAGCGGCTCGCCGGCCAGGTTCACCGTCGTCACCCCGGGCGGGATCGCGCCGTCCTTCAGCAGCGCCGCGATGGCCGACGGCACGGTGTTGATCAGCCGCACCTCGCCCGCGGCCGCCGAGCGCGCCAGCGCCAGCGCGTTCTCCACCATCACCACACACCCGCCCCGGACGAGCGGGAGGAACAGCTCGTAGACTGAGAGGTCGAAGGAGATCGACGTCGACGCCAGCACCCCCGACAGCTCCTCGTCGGTGTAGACACCCGACGCCCACGCCAGCAGCACCACGGCGCTCTCGTGCTCGATCGCGACACCCTTGGGAATGCCGGTCGATCCGGAGGTGTAGATCAGGTACGCCAGGTTCCGCGGCAGGGCGCGGCTTGCGACGTTCTCCGCGCTCTCGGCCGCGATCTCCGCCCGCACCTCCTCTTCGACCACCACCTGGACGCCGGGCCCGACGACGAAGAGACCGCGCACCTTCTCCTGCGTGAGCAGCACCGAGGTGGCGGAGTCGGCCAGCATGAACGCCAGCCGCTCGGCCGGGTACGCGAGGTCCAGCGGCACGTAGGCGCCCCCGGCCTTCAGCACGGCCAGGAGCGAGACCACCATCTCCAGGCTCCGCTCCATCAGCACGCCCACGCGCACCTCGGGCCCCACGCCCAGGCGGACCAGGTGATGCGCCAGGCGATTGGCGCGCTCGTTCAGCTCGCGGTAGGTGACCGACTCCTCCTCGAAGCGCACGGCCACCGCCCCCGGCGTTCTGGCCGCCTGCACCTCGAACAGCTGGTGGATGCAGGCACCCGCGGGATACTCCGCGTCCGTGCGGTTCCACTCGTCCACCATCTGCCGGCGCTCCGCCTCCGGGAGCACGTCGATGCTCCCGATCGCCCGCCCGGGATCAACCTCCAGCGCCTCGACCAGCCGCTCCAGGGCCGTGTGCATCACCCGGCAAACCTGCTCCGCATCCGCCGGGGCCGCGACCTGCGCGGCCAGCGAGAACGCCTCCCCCCGGTCGTCCACCGCGAGCGTCACGGGGTAGTTCGTCCGCTCCTGTACACGAACGCCGCGCATGCCCTCACCCGGCTGCCCCGCCCCGGAGGGACGCCCGCTCCCGCCGCCGTAGCGGTAGTTCAGAAGCGAGGTGAACAGCGGCGCGGGGGCGGCCACGCCGCTGCAGCGCTGCGCCAGCGCCAGGGAGGCGTGCTCGTGCCGCAGCAGGTCCGCCAGCAGGGCGTGCGTGCGCCGCACCGCCGCCTCGGCCCCCTCGTCTCCCACCCCGATCCGCACCGGGAGCGTGTTGATGAAGGGGCCCATCACCCGGTCCGCGCCCTCGCCGCCCTGCATGCGGCCGAAGAGCAGCGTCCCGAACACCACGTCCGCCCGGCCGCTCAGCCGCGCCAGCACCTGCGCCCACGCCAGGTGGCACAGGCTCGCCGCGCTCACCCCCAGCGCCCGCGCCCGGCGGCGCAGCCGTACGGCGACGTCGCCCGCCACCGGGAGCCGCGCCTCGCCGATCC
>DASWMA010000108.1:0-3395 GCA_036399995.1 Longimicrobium sp.
CCTGGAGCGCGGCGCGGAGCTGATCGTGGCCATGCTGGCCGTGCTCAAGGCCGGCGGGGCGTACGTCCCGCTCGACCCCGGGTACCCGGCCGAGCGGCTGCGCTTCATGCTGGAAGACAGCGCGGCGGCCGTGCTGCTGGCGCGGCGCGACCCGGAGCTCGACCTGGAGGCGAAGCTGCCGCTCGGCGGGTTCCACGCGGTGTGGTTGGACGAGGCGGCCGAAGCCATCTCGGCCGAGCCGGCTGAGAATCCCGGCGTGGAGATCGCGCCGGAGCGGCTCTGCTACGTGGTGTACACCAGCGGGAGCACGGGGCGGCCCAAGGGCGTGGCCGCGGAGCACCACGAGGTGGTGCACCTGGTGTGCGGCACCGACTACGTGTCGTTCGGGCCGGGCGACCGGGTGGCGCAGGCCTCGAACGCCAGCTTCGACGCGCTCACCTTCGAGGCGTGGGGCGCGCTGCTGGGCGGCGCGACGCTCGTGGGAATCCCGAAGGACGTGCTGCTCACCCCGGCCGCCTTCCGCCAGGTGCTGCGCGACGAGCGCATCACCACGCTCTACCAGACCACCGCGCTGCTCAACCTGCTGTCGCGCGAGGAGCCCGACATCTTCTCCACGCTGCGCGAGGTGCTGTTCGGCGGGCAGGCGGTGGAGGCCGAGAGCGTGCGCCGGGTGCTGAAGGGCGGCAAGCCCCGGCGGCTGATCCACGTGTACGGCCCCACCGAGGTGATGGCGTGGTGCAGCTGGGAGGACGTGCGCGAGGTGGCCGAGGGCGCGCACACGGTGTCGGTGGGGCGGCCGATCGCGCGGATGCGGATGTACGTGCTCGACCGGCGGCTGGAGCCGGTGCCGCTGGGCGCGGCGGGCGAGATCTACGTCGGCGGCGTAGGCGTGGCGCGCGGGTACCTGGACCGGCCGGAGCTGACGGCGGATCGCTTCGTGGCCGACCCGTTCGGCTCAGAGCCCGGCGCGCGGCTCTACCGCACCGGCGACCTGGGGCGGTGGAAGGCCGACGGCACGCTGGAGTTCGTGGGGCGCACCGACGAGCAGGTGAAGATCCGCGGCTTCCGGATCGAGCTGGGCGAGATCGAGGCGCGGCTGGCCGAGCACCCGGCGGTGAACGAGGCCGTCGTCATCGCCCGCGAAGACGTGCCGGGCGAGAAGCGGCTGGTGGCGTACTGGACGCCGGCCGAGGGCGGCGTGCCGGCGGAGGGCGAGGCGCTGCGCTCGCACCTCTCCGTGGCACTGCCGGAGTACATGGTGCCCGCGGCCTACGTGCGGCTGGACGCGCTTCCGCTGACCCCCACGCGCAAGCTGGACCGCAGGGCGCTTCCCGCGCCCGAGGGGGAGAGCTACGCGCGGCGCGGCTACGAGGCGCCCGTGGGCGAGACCGAGCAGGCGCTGGCGGAGATCTGGGCGGAGGTGCTGGGGATCGAGCGGGTGGGCCGCTGGGACGACTTCTTCGCGCTGGGCGGCCACTCGCTGCTGGTGGTGCAGGTGATCGCGCGCCTGCGCCAGAGGGGTCTCTACACGGAGGTGCGGACGCTGTTCACCGCGCCGACGCTGGCGGCGCTGGCGGCGGAGATCGGCGGCGAGTCCCGCGAGGTGGAGGTGCCCGCGAACGGGATCCCCTCCGGGTGCGACGCGATCACGCCGGAGATGCTCCCGCTGGTCACGCTCGACCAGGCGGAGGTGGACGCCATCGTCGCGGCCGTGCCGGGTGGAGCGCCGAACGTGCAGGACATCTACCCGCTGGCGCCGCTGCAGGAGGGGATCTTCTTCCACCACCTGATGATGAGCGGCGAGGGCGACCCGTACGTGCTGGCGGCGCTCTACAGCTTCGAGAACCGGGTCGGGCTCGACCGGCTCCTGGGCGCGATGCAGGCCGTGGTCGACCGGCACGACGTGCTGCGCACGGCCGTGATCTGGGAGGGGCTGCGGGAGCCGGTGCAGGTGGTGTTGCGGGAGGCGCCGCTCGAGGTGGAGGAGGTGGAGCTGGATCCGGCGCAGGGCGACGCGGGGGCGCAGCTCTACGCGCGGTTCGATCCGCGCCGCACCCTGCTCGACCTCCGGCGGGCGCCGATGATGCGCGCCTACATCGCCCGCGACGAGGCCGCGGACCGCTGGCTGCTCCTGATCCTGCGCCACCACATGATCACCGACCACACCACCGGCGAGGTGATGGTGGCCGAGATCGAGGCGCACCTGTCGGGGCGCGCCGACACGCTTCCCGCGCCGCTGCCGTTCCGCAACTACGTGGCGCAGGCACGGCTGAGCGTGACCGAGGAGGAGCACCGGGAGTTCTTCACCGGGCTGCTCGGCGACGTGGAGGAGCCGACGGCGCCGTTCGGGCTGCTCGACGTGCAGGGCGACGGCTCGGGGATCGGCGATGCACGGCTGCGGGTGGAGGCGCGGCTCGCGGCTCGCCTGCGGGAGCGTGCGCGGGCGCTGGGGGTGACCGCGGCGACGCTGTGCCACGTGGCGTGGGCGCAGGTGCTGGCGCGGGTGTCGGGCCGCGACGACGTGGTGTTCGGCACGCTGCTGTTCGGCCGGATGCAGGGGGGCGAGGGCTCCGAACGCGTGATCGGCCCCTTCATCAACACGCTCCCGATCCGAATCCGCGTGGGCGACGCGGGGGTGGAGGCGAGCGTGCGGGAGACGCACGCGCTGCTGGCGAAGCTGCTGCGCCACGAGCACGCCTCGCTGGCGCTGGCGCAGCGGTGCAGCGCGGTGGAGGCGCCGGCGCCGCTGTTCACGACGCTGCTGAACTACCGGCACAGCGCGAGGAAGCCGCGTTCGAACGCCCCCGCAGCCGCGCCGCGTACGGGCGTCGGCGGGAGGATGATCCATGGCGAGGAGCGGACGAACTACCCGCTGACGATGTCGGTGGACGACCTGGGCGAGGGGTTCGCGCTGGTGGCGCAGGTCAGGGCGCAGGTCGAGGCCAGCCGGGTGTGCGCGCTGATGCACACGGCGCTGGAGGGGCTGGTGGAGGCGCTGGAGAGCGCGCCCGAGCGGGCGGTGGGGAGCATCGACGTGCTGCCGGAGAGCGAGCGCGCCCTGGTGGTGGAGGAGTGGAACCGGACGGACGCGGCGTATCCGGGCGGGTCGTGCATCCACGAGCTCTTCGAGCGGCAGGTGGAGCGCGCGCCCGGCGCGGTGGCGGTGGAGTTCGCGGGCGAGCACCTCACCTACGCGGAGCTGAACCGGCGGGCGAACCGGCTGGCGCACCACCTCCGCTCGCTGGGCGTGGGGGCGGAGGCGCGCGTGGCGATCGCCCTGGAGCGCGGCGCGGAGCTGATCGTGGCCATGCTGGCCGTGCTCAAGGCCGGCGGGGCGTACGTCCCGCTCGACCCCGGGTACCCGGCCGAGCGGCTGCGCTTCATGCTGGAAGACA
>DASWMA010000109.1:0-3254 GCA_036399995.1 Longimicrobium sp.
GGAAGCCGGGGCAAGGCGGTGGGTTGCGGGCGAGGCGGCGCGCCCGTTCGACCTGGCGGCGGGACCGCTCTTCCGCGCGGGGCTGCTGCGGGTGGACGACGACCACCACGTGCTGCTGCTGTCCATGCACCACGCCGTCAGCGACGGGTGGAGCATGGAGGTGCTCTTCGGCGAGCTGTCGGTGCTGTATGCCGCGTACCGCGACGGCGGCGACTCGCCGCTCCCCGCGCTGCCGGTGCAGTACGCCGACTACGCGGTATGGCAGCGCGAGCACTTCCGGGGCGAGGCGCTGGAGCGCCAGCTCGCGTACTGGAAGGAGCGGCTGGCGGGCGCCCCGGCGCTGCTGGAGCTGCCGACCGACCATCCGCGCCCGGCGGTGCAGCGCTTCCGGGGCGCCCGCCAGCCGGTCGAGCTTCCGGCCGCGCTTCTGGAGCGCCTCCGCGCCCTGGGGCATCGCGAGGGCGCCACGCTGTACATGGTGGTGCTGGCCGCCTTCCAGGTCCTCCTGGGGAGGTACGCCGCCACCGAAGACGTGCTGGTGGGGAGCGTGGCCGCGGGCCGCGCGCGCGGCGAGGTGGCGGGGGTGATCGGCTTCTTCGTCAACACGCTGGTGCTGCGCGCCGACCTCTCGGGCGACCCCGGCTTCCGCGAGCTGCTGCGGCGGGTGCGCGAGACGGCGCTGGGCGCGTGGGAGCACCAGGAGGTGCCCTTCGAGCGGGTGGTGGCCGAGGTGCAGCCGCAGCGCTCGCTCAGCCACTCGCCCCTCTTCCAGGTCTCCTTCTCGCTGGAAGACGCCGCCCGCCGCCCGGCCGGGCTCCCCGGCCTGGAGACCGAGCCGATGGGGAGCGGGGCCGCCACCACCAAGTTCGACCTCCTCCTCGATCTGGCCGTCGGGGTGGACGGGCTGCGGGGTGCGCTCCTCTACTCCGCGGACCTCTTCGAGCCGGCCACCATGGCGCGGATGGCCGGGCACCTGGGGCGGGTGCTGGAGCAGGTCGCCACGGGCGACGACGTGCGCCTCTCGGCGCTGGAGCTGCTGGGCGAGGCAGAGCGCCGTCTGGTGCTGGACGACTGGAACCGCACCGACACGGCGGATCGCGCGGACCTCTGCATCCATCACCTGTTCGAGGCGCAGGTGGAGAGGTCGCCGGACGCGGCCGCCGTGGTCTTCGACGACGAATCCCTCACCTACGCCCAGCTGAACGCACGGGCCAACCGCCTCGCGCGCCGGCTGCGCCGCCTGGGCGTGGGGCCCGAGGTGCGGGTGGCGCTCTACCTGGAGCGCGGCCCTGAGCTGGTGGCCGCCGTCCTGGCCGTGCTGAAGGCGGGCGGGGCCTACGTGCCGCTGGACCCGGCCTATCCCTCGGGGCGGGTGGAGCACGTTCTGGCCAGCTCGGGCGTGGCGGCGCTGCTCACGCGCGAGCGGCTGCGCGGCGCCCTCCCCGTCCCGCCGGGGGGGCGGGTGATCGCCGTGGATGCACCGGGGGAGCGGGAGGAAGCCGGGGACGCCGGGAATCTCCCGGTGGCGGTGCCGCCCGGGAGCCTCGCCTACGTGATCTACACCTCCGGCTCCACCGGGAAGCCCAAGGGGGTGATGGTGAGCCACGAGAACCTGGTGAGCTCCATCCTGGCCCGCTTCCGCTTCTATCCGGAGCCGGTCGGCGCGTTTCTCCTCCTCTCGTCCATCGCGTTCGACGCCTCGGTGGTGGGGCTCTTCTGGACGCTCTGCCGCGGGGGGGTGCTGGTGCTTCCGGGCTTGGACGAGGGCGCCGACCCGCCGCGGCTGCGGGCGCTCGCCACCCGGGCCGGCGTCACGCACATGGTGGCGGTCCCCTCGCTGTATGCGCACCTCGTGGGGGGGGAGGCGTGGGGAGACCGCCTGGAAACCGTGGTGGTCGCGGGTGAGGCGTGCCCCCCGGAGCTGATGCGGCTGCACGGAGAGCGCCTCCCCGGCGTCGCCCTGGTGAACGAGTACGGGCCTACCGAGACGACCGTCTGGAGCAGCGCGCACCGGTGCGGAGCGGAGGCGCCGCGCACCGTCGTGCCGATCGGGCGGCCGGTGGCGAACACCCGCTCCTACGTGCTCGACGGCGCGTTGCGCCCCCTTTCCCCGGGGCTCCCGGGAGAGCTGTACGTGGGCGGCGCGCAGGTGGCGCGCGGCTATCTGGGGCGTCCCGGGCTCACGGCCGAGCGGTTCGTCCCCGACCCGTTCGCCGGCCGCCCCGGGGCGCGGATGTACAGGACGGGCGACCGGGCGCGGTGGCGCGACGGCGGCGTGCTGGAGGCGCTTGGCCGCCTGGACGAGCAGGTGAAGATCCGCGGCTTCCGCATCGAGCCGGGCGAGATCGAGGCGGTGCTCCGCCACCACCCCGGCGTGAACGACTGCGCGGTGGTCGCCCGCGAGGGCGCGGGCGGCGACCCGGGGCTCGTCGCCTACGTGGTCGGCGCGGCGGAGCCCGACGAGGTGCGGAGTCACCTGCGCCTCCACCTCCCCGAGTTCATGGTCCCGGGGACGGTGGTGGCGCTGGACGCGCTCCCGCTCAACCCCAGCGGGAAGGTGGACCGGCGCGCCCTTCCCGCGCCCGCGGCGCCGGACCCGCGATCCCGCCGGATGCCCGAGACCGAGCTGGAGGCGCGCGTGGCGGCGGTGTGGTCGGAGGTGCTGGGCGTGGAGGAGGTGGGGGTGGAGGACAACTTCTTCGAGCTGGGCGGCCACTCGATCCTCCTGGTGAAGCTGCAGTCGCGGCTGGCGGCCGCGCTCGGGGCCGAGCTGCGCGTGGTGGAGCTCTTCCAGTACCCCACGGTGCGCACCCTGGCCGGGCGGCTCCGCGGCGGCTCCGGCCCGGGCGCCCACGCCGTGCACGAGGCGGGCGAGCGGGGCGGGGCACGGCAGGCGGCGCTGGACCGGCGCCTGGAAGCGCGCCGGCGGCGGGGGGCGTAGGGCGATGGCACATCCAGCCGGCACGGAACCGATGGCGATGACGGAGCAGGACGGCGGCCCCGAGGGGTGGACCGGGCTGGAGGTGGCGGTGGTGGGGATGTCGGGACGGTTTCCCGGCGCCGACGACATCCACGCCTTCTGGCGCAACCTGCGGGAGGGGGTGGAGTCGGTCACCGTCTTCACCCGCGAGGAGCTGCTGGCGTCGGGGATGAGCGCGGCGGTGCTCGACCACCCCTCCTTCGTACCCGCGGGGGCCCTGGTCGCCGGGGCCGACGAGCTCGATGCCGGGGTCTTCGGGATGACGCCGCGCGAC
>DASWMA010000110.1:0-10623 GCA_036399995.1 Longimicrobium sp.
CTGCTCGGGGTCTTCCACCCCGGCGAGGCGGTCGAGGAAGAGGGTGGAGGCGTCCACCACCTCCAGCTTCATCCCCATGTGCTGCTTGAAGGTGCGCTCCACCCCCTCGCGCTCGCCGGCGCGCAGCAGACCCGTGTCCACGAAGATGCAGGTAAGCCGGTCGCCGATGGCCCGGTGCACCAGCGACGCGGCCACCGACGAGTCCACCCCGCCCGAGAGCCCGCACACCGCCTGCGCGTCGCCCACCTGCTCGCGGATCTTGCGCAGCTCGGTCTCGATGAAGCTCCCCGCCGTCCAGGTAGGGCTGCACCCGCAGATCCCGAACACGAAGTTGCCGATGATGTCGGCGCCGCGGGTGGTGTGCGCCACCTCCACGTGGAACTGCACGCCGTAGATGGGCCGGTCGTCGCTCGCGAAGGCGGCCCAATGCAGCCCGTCGGAGCTCGCCAGCAGGCGGTACCCCGGCGGCGGCTGCACCACGTGGTCGCCGTGGCTCATCCACACCTGGGTGTTCTCGCCCTCGCGGAAGCCGTCGAAGATGCCGGTGGCCTCGGCGATGGTGACCTGCGCGCGGCCGTACTCGCGCCGGCCGCGCTCCACCACCCCGCCCTCGAGGTGCGTGATCAGCTGCATCCCGTAGCACACGCCCAGCACCGGGATCCCCATCCGCAGCAGCTCGGGCTCGGCGGTGGGCACGTCTTCGCCGTAGACCGACGATGGGCCGCCGGAGAGCACGATCCCCTTGGGCGCCCACTCGCGGATCCACTCCAGCGAGCGGGTGGGCGGATGGATCTCGCAGTACACGCGCTCTTCGCGGATGCGCCGGGCGATCAGCTGCGTGAACTGCGAGCCGTAGTCGATGATCAGGATGCGATTGGGATCCACGTCTCTTTCGCGTGCCGTCGGTCGAGTGGTGCCGGGTGGTGCGTGCGAGGCGGGAAGATACGGCGTGCGGCGCGCTGACGCACCCCGCATCCGGCCGAGGACCGCAGGGCGATTGAAATTCGCTGCAACGACTACACGAAGTCCGCCTGCGCGGACTACCGGGTCCGGCGCAGCCGAAACCATGGGGCGCGGTACCCGGGTTCGATCCCACTTCCGACGTAGCCGCGAGCGAAGCGAGCCCAGGTCCCTCTCCCAGGCTGTTTTGGGAGAGGGACAGGCGCGCAGCGCCAGGGTGAGGGCCCCCGCGGCGAAGCAGGGCGATTGAAATCGCTGCAACGACTACACGAAGTCCGCCTGCGCGGACTACCGGGTTCGGCTCGGGCGCGGTCGCGGTGCGCGGTGCCGAGATCTTCGTGGGCTCGGGGAACGGCAGGGATCACACGGAGCAACGGAAACGGCAACGGAGGAAGCGGAGGAACTGCGATGCATCTCTCCGTTTCCTCCGCTCCCTCCGTGTGATTCCTGTAGTTCTTCAGGGCAGGATGACCGATCCGTCGTCGGCGAAGGGGAAGCCGGGGTTCCAGGCCACCTCCCACGGATGCCCGTCGGGGTCTGCGAAGTAGCCGGAGCGGCCGCCCCACTCGGTATCGGTGCCGGGCTTCAGCAGGCGCGCGCCGGCGCTGACGGCCAGCGCCAGCACCGCGTCGACCTCGTCGCGCTCGCGGACGTTGTGCGCCAGCGCGATCCCGCCGAACTCCTTCCACGCGCCGCGGCGGTCGGGAAGGTTGCAGTCGGCCGCCAGCTCCGCGCGCCCCCACAGCGCCAGCACCGCACCGCCCGTGCGGACGAACGCCACCACACCCTCCACGCTCGCCTTGCTGAGCTCCCACCCCAGCCCGTCGCGGTAGAACGCCACTGAGCGGGCGACGTCGTCCACCCCCAGCGTGACCAGGCTGATCCGCGGCTCCATCCCCATCCCCCACCCTCCCGTCGTCCAGGACGATGATTCCCACGCGATTCCGCCGAGGCTCGCGGCCTCGTGCGCGAACCGTCGGTCCCCAAAAATCGGAACGGCGGGCGCGGGGAGACAAGTCCCCACACCCGCCGTGGTCGAGACGCCGCTGCGCGATCTACGCCGGGGATGCGAGCTTCAGCCCGAGGATCCCGGATACGATCAGTGCGATGCACACCAGGCGCATCGCGGTAGCCGGTTCGTCGAAGAGGACGATCCCGAGGATCGCCGTGCCGATCGTGCCGATGCCGGTCCATACCGCGTACGCGGTGCCGATCGGCAGGGTCCGCAGCGCCACGCCCAGCAGCACCATGCTGCCCACCAGCCCGGCCGCCGTCCCGATCGTAGGCCACAGCCGGGTGAATCCCTCGCTGTACTTGAGCCCGACCGCCCAGCCCACCTCCAGCAAACCGGCGAGCACCAGAATGCCCCACGCCATAGCTCACCTCCAGAGCCTGGTGTGGGGCCGTCCCCACGTGCGGGTTGAAAAGACGGAGCCGTCCCCGTCCTGTGTTTGCACCTCTAATCTAAGCAATGGCCGGGCTTTACGTCAACTGGCCGGCCGATCCAGGGGCGGTTGAAACCGCGGCAACGACCACACGAAGTCCGCCTTCGCGGACTACGGGCCGGCGCTCACTCCGAAGCCTGGGAGCACGCGACGAGCTCCCGTCCACGCTCGAATCAGCCGCGAGCGAAGCGAGCCAGCGTCCCTCCCCCAGGCTGTTTTGGGGGAGGGACAGGCGCGAAGCGCCAGGGAGAGGGCTCCGCGAGCCCTATGCCCGCGGCGCCACCTCGGGCTCGCCCTCGGGCATCACCGGCGCGGGGTTGGGCACCGGCACGGGGGGCACGCGCGGCTCGGGGTGCTGGATGGCGAACACCGCCGTGGCCAGCGCGGCGCCGATCAGCGGGCCCACCAGGTAGATCCACACGAACCCCACCGGCTCGCCGCCCAGCGCCGCGGCCGCAAGCGCCGGCGCGATCCCCACCGCGGGGTTGAAGGCGCCGCCCGAGATCGGCCCGCCGGCGAACGCGCCCGCCAGCACCGTGAACCCGATCGCCAGGCCGTAGAACGAGTTCCCCTCGGTCTCGCGCGCGGTGGCCACGTTCAGCACCACCAGCGCCAGCGCGAAGGTGAACAGCGCCTCCACCAGGATCGCCACGGAGGCGGGCGTCCCCTCGCCCGGCGCCACCACGAAGGTCTGGCCGGTCACCGCATAGACGGTGAGCGCGGCCAGGAAGGCACCGCCGAGCTGTGCCATCACGTACGCGGCCGCCTCGCTGGCCACGATGCGGCGGCGCAGCAGCACGGCCAGCGTGACCGCCGGGTTGTAGTGCGCGCCCGACACGTGGCCGCCCATGTACACCATCACCATCAGCACCGCGCCGATGGCGAGGGGCGCCACCTGCAGCTGCGCCGTCACCACCAGCCCGATGGTCAGCACCAGGAAGAAGGTGCCGATCGCTTCGGTAACCAGCTTGCGGGTCATCGGTACGCTCGCGGAGAAAGGGAAAACCGATACGGCGTCACGCCGGGATGTCTGGAGGATTGCGGCGGAATGTACATGTCTGCACCTGCCCGCGCCAAGGTTTCGCGCGCGGAGGGGCCGCGGGTCGAGCAGGCGTGACGGTTTCGATTCGTCCGCTGGACCCGCGGGCTCGCTGCGTTCGCGGCTACGTCGTCCGTCCTCCGTTTGCCTTCGCTGTTGAAGTCTCCCGCTGTTCGGGAGACGTTCCGACGTCGTTGCCGCGGCTTCAGCCGCCTTTGCGCGAAGGCGACCGCGATCTGCGCCGTGGTGACGCACCGGCGGTACGGCTGGTGCAATCGGCCGCATCCCCCGATTCTGAGGTCAGGCGTCGGCCGTCCGGGGACGGCGACGGGATCGCGCATCGCACCGCGCCCCCGCCGTGTGGCGGGGGACGCGGGGTCTTTTTTTTTCACACCGGGATCGGCAGCCGGAGACGTTTTGCAAGAACGGACCACCAATCGCCCACTGGTGCTGCTCGCGCTGGTGCTGGCGATGTTCATGTCGGCCATCGAGGCCACCATCGTGGCCACCGCCATGCCCAGCATCGCGTCGGAGCTGGGCGGATTTTCACTCTACAGCTGGGTGTTCTCGTCGTTCCTGCTGATGCAGGCCGTCACCATCCCCATCGTGGGGAAGGTGTCGGACGTGCTGGGGCGCAAGCCCGTGTTCATCGGCGGGATCGTGCTGTTCCTGGCCGCTTCCATCCTGTGCGGCTTCGCGCCCACCATGCCGCTGCTGGTGGGCTTCCGCGCCCTGCAGGGGATCGGCGCGGGGATGGTGCAGCCGATCATCGTCACCCTGATCGGCGACCTGTACTCGCTGGAAGAGCGCGGGCGGGTGCAGGGCTACATCAGCGCCGTGTGGGGGTTCTCGTCCATCGCGGGGCCGCTGGCGGGTGGGCTGCTGGTGCACAGCCTGGGGTGGCCATGGATCTTCTGGGCCAACGTGCCCTTCGGGATCGCGGCCATCGCGCTGACCGTGGTCCACCTGCACGAGCGGGTGGAGCGCGAGCCGACGCAGGTGGACTACCCCGGCGCCGGGCTCCTGCTGATCTCGGTGGGGGCGCTGATGCTGGCGCTCACCCAGACCAGCACCTGGGGCGCGCGCATCGCGGGGCCGCTGCTGCTGGCGGCGGCGGTGGGGCTGTTCCTGTTCGTCCGCCAGGAGCGCCGCGCCCCCGACCCGCTGATGCACGTGGAGCTGTGGACCACCCCGCTGATCCGCTACGCCAACCTGGCCACGCTCACCGCGGGGATCATGATGATCGGCGTGGTCACCTTCCTCCCCACCTTCGTGCAGGGGGTGCTGGGCGGGTCGGCGCTGCTGGCCGGGTTCACGCTGTCGGTGATGACGGTGGGGTGGCCGATCGCGAGCTACGTGGCCGGAACGGTGCTGGTGCGCGTGGGGGTGCGGCGGCTGGTGCGGCTGGGCGCCGTGGCGTGCCTGGCGGGCGCGCTGATGATCGCGCTGCTGGCCGGCGGCGGCACGGTGGGCGCGGGCGCCGGCTCGTTCCTGCTGGGCGTGGGGCTGGGGCTGCTGGGCACCACCATCGTGGTGGCGATCCAGACCAGCGTGCCGTGGAACCAGCGCGGCGTGGCCACCGCCAGCAACCTGCTGATGCGCATCCTGGGCAGCGCGCTGGGCGCGGCGCTCTTCGGCGGGGTGCTGAACTTCCAGATGGCGCGCTACCTGGAGCGGAACGGGCTGGAGGGGCGCGTGTCGCTGCAGAGCATCCAGGAGCTGATGGGCGACGCCGCCCCGCGCGCCGGCGCCCTCCCCGCGGACGTGATGGCGCTGCTGCGCGACGGCCTGGCGGGCAGCCTGCACACGGTGTTCTGGGGGATCGTGGTGATGGCGGTGGTGACGCTGTTCGCCGCCTGGCGCGTCCCCGAGCTCGACGCCGAGCCGGTGGAGGCCGTCAGCGGCGGGGACGCGATGCACTGAGGCCATGATACGGTGCTGCCGGGCACCGTCCCGGTTCCACCACTGGAGAATCTCACGCAGAGCAGCAGAGAAGCAGAGGGTCGTTCTCTGCTCCTCTGCTTCTCTGCGTGAGACATGTCCTTTCGGATCTTCATCCCCGAACGAAGCCCTGCACGCGGTATGAGGCGGCGAAGGGCCGGCTCCGTCGACGCAGAGCCGGCCCTTTAACGCGTGTGCGGGTCCGGGGGGGAGCGGACTGCACTTCGTCGTCGTGATGTCAGTCGCCAGCGATGCCCGCCGTGGCGGCGGGGACGGCGCCTCCGCGCGCGGCGGCGGCGCCGTTGAACACGTCCCACTCCTGGCGGAGACGCGCGAACAACCTGGAGACGGGAGAGTCGGGATCCTTCAGGTCGTCCGCGCGCTCGTGCACGATGAAATGCAGGAGGGTGAAGCAGAGCGTGACCTCACCGGCGCGCGCCACCATCCCGGCCTGCTTCGGGTCGTCGAACCAGAGCGTGGTGGGGAAGGCCTCGGCATCCTTCGCCAGCTTCCGCAGCGCGTCGGACGGCTTGAGCCACGGGTGCGCCGCGAACAGCTTGGGGCGGTTCTCGTCCAGCGAGTAGATCAGGTTCATCATCCGCTTCCCCTCGTACGCCGGGTCCTTGTAGACGCTCGATACGATGAGCCCGCGGATGCGCTTCATGAAGATCGAGGAGGTGAGCGCCAGCAGCGACTCCGCCCGCAGCGTGATCATCCCGATCGCCTCCAGCACCGTCAGCTTGTGCAGGTCCTTCCACACGTCGGGGATGTGGATGGTCTTCTTGAGCTGCGCCTGCACCTTGTTCAGGGTGATGCGCATCCACCCCAGCGTCACCGCCACCGCCGCCGAGAAGACGAAGGGGACGGCGTAGAGGAAGATCTGCGTCCAGCCGCGCTCACCCTCGGCCCACTCGTCCACGCCCGTCCACGCCAGCATCCCGGCCGAGAGCACGGCCGCCACGAAGAGGAGCCACCCCAGGATGGACGCCATCCGAAGCGTGACGAAGCCGCGCCGCCCCGCCGGCGGGAAGCCGTAGATGTTGTTGCTGCGCGCGGCCACGTCGGAGATCACCAGCGTGGCCGCGCCGCCGCGCTCGAAGGCCAGCACCAGCGAGTCCACCCCCTGGTTGTCCCAGATCCCGCCGTCCATCAGCGCCACGCCGTCGTCGAACTTCGGCCCCAGCGCCTCCTCGGCCTTCTCCAGCGGGAAGTCGTTTGGCCAGTCGAAGTGCCGGGGGAAGAGGAGCGGCTCGAACCCGCCGGGGAAGCACGACGAGGCGGCCACGGCGTCGGCCACGCGGACGTTTTTGGCCACCTCACGGGGAACGCGGAAGTTGCCGTTCCCCACCGCCGCGCGCGGGTTGACGCTGCGGCGGAAGCGGAAGTCGACCCCCGTGCGGAACTCGGTGGAGTTGAAGATGACCTCGCGGAAGCGCGGCCGGCCGCCGCCCGCTTCCTGCGCACCCAGGTCGATGTCGCCCAGCCGCGTGTCGCCGAACAGCTCGGGGCGGGCGTAGACGCACGCGGCGGAGCGGATCAGGCTGGGATGGCTGGGGTGCCCGTGCTCGCGGTGCGCGGTCAGGTGGTCGAGCGCGTCGCGGATCACGTTGGTCTTCTCGAGGAACTCCGCGAAGCGCCGGTCGAACTCGCCGAAGGGCTGCCCGCGCAGCACGCTGAGCACCCACGCGGCGCCCACGATGGAGCCGCCCGACACGGTGGAGAGCGCCACCACGTCGCGCAGCAGCTCCGTCCGGTGGAGAAGGCGGAGCGCGCCGAGATGGAACGCCGCGGCGCGGTAGCCGCCGCCGGAGAAAGACAGGGCCAGCTCGCCCAGCGGCCCGGCACTTTCGGTCTGCGGGGAGACGGATTGGGTCTGTGGATCGCTCATGGTCGGGGAAGAGATGATCTGAGGGATGGGAAAGAGGGGAAGCCGGACGTGCGTCGCTGGCTCGCTGAAATCTTGCCGCAAAACCGTGGCGCGTCAACGAGTTTCGCGTGCGCTGGCCTCGACCTGGATCATCCGTCCCCGGCCGACGGTGAGCCGCAGTCGCCTCGCGGCCGAAGCCGATCGCGTGGTTGTCGTTGCAGCAAACCGACGGAGGGAGCCCACCGGTTCACGGCGGCTCCCTCCGATCAGGTCACTTCCGAGCGGGAGCGAGCAGGGGGCAAACGAGCCCCGCACCACGCTTCGGCTTCAGCAGTATACCGCCGCCCCGTTGCCGTCCCAGTAGCAGGTGGGGTCGCCGCAGGTGGCGTAGTTGGTCTCGTAGTCAGTTCCGCACGCCGGGTCAGGGGGGCAGGTGACGGCGAAGGTGTCTGCGCACGTGCCACACGTGTTCTCGTGCATGGTACCGCATTCGCAGCCCCAGCCCCCGCCAAGCGCGGTCTGGCTATTGGGATTGCCGTATGCCTGCACCGTCCCGCGGCTCCGCGTGTCTCCCGCCACCTCGAACGTCTCGACGCGAAGGTCATCCATCGCCAAGCGCAGCTTTTGCTCTTTCATGGAAGTTTCCTGATCCGGGTGGACGGCTGAAAGGAGGAACCAGATTCGTGTTTCCAGCCTATTTTGTGGACCACTCAAGCTACAGCTGTTCAGAAACGCCGCAAGCGTTCACTCCGAAGAGTGGGCACGCGGGAGCCTGAAGCCGCACCTGTCTGCCGGCCACGATCAAGCCGCCGCCAGCGCGTCGCGGACGCGCTCGTCGTCCAGCCAGTCCGGCTCGATCGTCGCTCCCGCGCGCGCGAGCAGCCGCAGCACGGCGCGATAGTCGTCGTCGCGGCCGCGCTTCTTCTCCACCAGCCAGGCGTGCATCGCCCACACCATGGGCGGTGTGCCGTACCGGTCGTCCACCACGTCGAGGGGTGCGCCGCGCTCCACGAGCAGCTCCGCCAGCGCCACGTGGGCGAGATAGGCCGCGACGTGCAGCGCCGTCTTTCCCTCGGCGTCGCGCGCGCCGGGCTCGACGCCGTGGTCCAGCAGCAGCGCGGCGACGTCGCGGCGGCCGTACCACGCGGCCGTGATCAGCGCGGCGACGAGCTTCTCGCGCGGCGGGGCGCTCTCCAGGTGCCGGCGCACCAGGTCCACCCGGCCGAGCCCCGCCGCCTCCTGGAGATCGACCGGCGCGCCGCGGGCGGCCACGTGCTCGGCGGCCTCGGGGCAGCCGTTCAGCAGGCAGTCGCGCACGATCCCGGCGCGCAGCCGGGCCCCGCGGGCGAGGAGGAGGTCCGCGAGCTCGTTCTGGACCCCGGCGGCGCGGGGATGCGCGCTGGTGACCAACAGCCCCAGCGCCGTCGCCCCGCCGCCGTACACCTCGGCCTCCGCGTCCACCTCGGCGCCGGCGTCCAGCAGGATCGTGGCGATCTCCACGATGTTCGGCGGCGTCTCCTGCCGGAAGTTCTCCACGCCGTTGGCCGATACGTAGTGCAGCAGCGTAGCGCGGTGCTCGCGCGTGGAGCGGGCGCGCACCAGCTCCGGGCTCTCGCGCAGCAGCCGCCGGAGGTGCGGTGCGTCTCCCTCGACGATCGCGTCCGCCGCCTCTTCGAACGCCGAGACCGGTGAGCCGCAGCCGCTGAGCGCATCCAGGTGGGCGGCGAGCTTCGGCCAGCTCTCGAACCCGTGGGCACGCGCGATCACGAACTGCGCGCGCGACAGTGCGCAGTCGTCTGCCAGCCGCTCACGTGCGAACCGGGCGACCAGGTCGATGCGGGGATCGGCGGCCGAGAGATCAGCCGCACTGTCGGCGCCGGGGTGGAGCGAGAGGAGATCGCCGATCCATTGCGCCGCCCAGCGGCGGATCGCGTCGGCGTCGCCGGAGCGGCAGGCGCGGGCGAGGTCCTTGGCGCGCTTGCGGTAGTGGTGCGGATCGGGACGCGGCGGGAGCGGCAGGACGTCCTGCGAATTGGGATACATACGAATCTCCTTTCAACACGCGCCCGGGGTCCGCACCGATCGGGCTGAAAGAAGGTTCGCGATGTGTGCTGCACGTGTGGGTGGGCACTGCCCTTTCCGCGGACCGGATGCGCCCCTCGCGCACGTTCACGGTAGGGTGCGCGGGAAGCGAAAGCAACCTCGGCGAGAGACTGGGGCGGCCAGATCCGGAATCCCGGCCGCCTCGCCGCGAGCGAAGCGAGCCCGGGTCCCTCTCCCAGGCCGTTTTGGGAGAGGGACAGGCGCGCAGCGCCAGGGTGAGGGCTCGAGCTCGCACACACCACTCTGGCGAACTCGTAACCGATCAGTTACACTATCTCCCATGGACGTTGCCGCCGCCATCGCCGACCCCGTCCGGCGCGAGATCATGATGCTGCTCAAGGGGCGCATCCTGTCTGCCGGAGAGATCGCGGACTGCTTCGACATCAGCAGGCCCGCGGTGAGCCGGCACCTGCGTGTGCTGCGCGAGTGCGGGCTGGTGGTGGACGAGGTGCAGGGGCGGCAGCGGCTCTACCGCCTCGACACGGCGCCGCTGGAGCCGCTGGAATCGTGGCTGGCGCAGCTGCACGACCGGTGGTCGGGGCACCTGGATGCCCTGGAGACCGAGGTATACCGCACCCGGCGCGAACGCCGCGCCTCCCTTCCGACACCCCAGGAGAAGACCGCATGAACCCCACTCCATCCGGACGCCTGATCCGCACCCCCGAAGGCCGCGACCTCGTGCTGATCCGCACCTTCCGCGCGCCGATCGACGACGTGTGGGCGAGCATCACCGAGCCGGAGCGTACGGCGCGGTGGTTCGGTGCGTGGACCGGCCGGGGGGGCCCCGGCAGCAGGATCCGCTATTCGATGGCGTTCGAGGAGGGCGCGCCCGAGTCGGAGATGAACATCGAGGCGTGCGAGCCGCCGCGGCACCTGGCCGTGCGGGGGGTGGACGACTTCGGCGGCTGGTTCCTGGAGGTGCACCTGAGCGAGGCCGCCGGCGTCACCGAGCTCCGCTTCACCCACCACCTCGACGCGGCGGTCAACGTGGGCGACGTCGGCCCCGGCTGGGAGTACTACCTCGACAATCTCGTCGCCTCGCGCGACGGCACCGCGATGCCCAGCTTCAGCGATTACTACCCCTCGCAGAAGGAATACTACCTGGCGCTGGAGGCCGAGCCGGCAGCCTCTTCCTGAGGGACGCGGACGGGTGCGGGGCAAGACTCGAATCCAGCTGAGCGCCTGCTCTGAACGACGTCACACGGAGGAACGGAGTAGAACGGAGGGAACGGAGAACTTCATCGCAGTTCTCCGCTCCCTCCGTTCTA
>DASWMA010000111.1:0-3269 GCA_036399995.1 Longimicrobium sp.
ACGGCGAACGCTCGCGCATGCCGCGGCTGGCCCCCTCCCCCCGGCCCCCTCCCCCGCTGGACGCGGGGGAGGGGGAGTAGTCGGCGCGCTGCGGGAACGTCGCGGCGCGCGCGGTTCCACCCTCGCCCGCGAAGCGGGGAGGGCGAGCGCTCTCAGGCGCGGGGAGGGGCCCCGCGCGGGCCTGTCGGAGCGCCTGACAACCAGATACCGCCCAAGATGCTGCTGACCATTCGCACCACGCACCGGCCCGCCACCGACCTGGGCTACCTGCTGGGGAAGAACCCCGCGCGGCCACAGAGCTTTCCGCTGGCGTTCGGCGCCGCGCACGTGTTCTACCCCGAGGCGGGCGGCGAGGCCTGCACCGCCGCGCTGCTGCTGGACGTGGACCCGGTGGGGCTGGTGCGCGGGCCGGGCACGCTCGACCAGTACGTGAACGACCGGCCGTACGCCGCGTCGTCGTTCCTGTCGGTGGCCATCTCGCGCGTGCTGCGCAGCGCCATGGCGGGCACCTGCCGCGAGCGGGCGGAGCTGGCGTCGTCGCCCATCCCGCTCACCGCGCGCGTCGCGAGTGTGCCGGTGCGGGGCGGCGAGGCGTTCCTGCGGCGCCTGTTCGAGCCGCTGGGCTACGAGCTCACCGTCGACCGTCTGCCGCTGGACGAGGCGCGGCCGGAGTGGGGCGACAGCCGCTACTTCACCGTGACCCTCACGGCCACGCGCCCGCTGCACGAGCTGCTGACGCACCTGTACGTGCTGATCCCCGTGCTCGACAACGCCAAGCACTACTGGGTGGGCGACGACGAGGTGGAGAAGCTGCTGCGCCACGGCGAGGGGTGGCTGGGCGACCACCCCGAGCGCGACCTGATCGCCCGGCGCTACCTGAAGCACCGCCACTCGCTGGTGCGCGACGCCATCAGCCGGCTGGTGACCGCCGAAGACCCGGCCGAGGAGGAGAAGGCCGAGGCGCGCGACGCCGAAGAGCAGGCGGTGGAGAAGAAGATCTCGCTGAACGAGCAGCGGATGCAGGCCGTGGTCGCGGCGCTCAAGGGCAGCGGCGCCGCCCGCGTGCTGGACCTGGGGTGCGGCGAAGGCCAGCTGCTGCGCCGGCTGATCCGCGACCCGCAGTTCACCGAGATCGTGGGCATGGACGTAGCCCACCGCACCCTCGAGATCGCCGCCGAGCGGCTGAAGCTGGCGCGGATGCACGAGACGAAGCGCAATCGCATCCGCCTGCTGCACGGCTCGCTGGTGTACCGCGACCGGCGGCTGGAGGGGTTCCACGCGGCGGCCGTCGTCGAAGTGATCGAGCACCTGGACCCGCCGCGGCTGGCGGCGTTCGAGCGCGCCGTGTTCGCCGCCGCGCGCCCGGCCACGGTGGTGCTCACCACGCCCAACGCCGAGTACAACGTGCGCTGGCCCTCGCTGCCGGCCGGCCGCTTCCGCCACCGCGACCACCGCTTCGAGTGGACGCGCGCCGAGCTGGCCGCGTGGGGCGACGACGTGGCCGCGCGGCACGGCTACACGGTGCGCTACGAGCTGGTGGGCCCGGTGGACGACGAGGTGGGCGCGCCCACGCAGATGGCCGTGTTCACCCGCGCCGGTGCGGAGGGCTGAGCGTGTCGCGCAGCTACCACGCGACACGTGCGAAGCTCGCGCGGCTGGAGCGGGAGGACTTCGCGAACCCGAAGCCGAAGGCGCACGCGGTCGATTTCACCCGCGCCGAGCTGCGGCAGAAGCGCGGGACGAAGCGGATGGCGCGTACCCTCCGCCGGCGTCACGGGCACGCGCCCACGGCACCGGACGCGATCGCGGTGCGGTGCTTGGACGCCGGCCCGTACGTGCACTTCCCGGCGGGTGTGGACGACGTGCGCGAGGTGCTGCGCCGCCTCCCGCGCGGGGTGACGGACGGGCTGGCGGGCGTGGTGCTGCGGCTGGGGAAGGAGGCCGCGGAGGAGAGGGAGGCGCGGGCGGAGTTCGCCTCCGAGCCCGATCCGTTCACCGGGCGGCCGTCGTCGCTCCACTTCCCCGGCGTGTGGTGCGGGCGGCTGCTGGGCCGGTACCGGGCGTGGGCGGCGGAGATCGAGCTCTACGGGTACGTGTTCGATCCCGCCCATCCCCAGCAGGACGTGTGGATGCTGCTCCTGCGGCTGGATGCGCTGTGCACGCTGGCACACGAGGTGGCGCACCACCACGACCACACCTGCCGCGTCGCCCGCGGACGCTGGACCGCCGGCTACGAAGAGGCGGTGGAACGCTACGCCGAGGCCATGCAGCACCGCTGGACGCACGAGGTGATCGTCCCCTGGCTCCGCGAGCGCTACACGGGCGAGGTCGCGCGGCTGGAGCGGTGGATCGAACGCCACGGCGGGATCGCCATCCCCTTCGAGGGGCTGGTGGACGACCCGCGGGTGACGGGGCGCGGCGGCTCCATCAACCCTACCCGCGCCGTGTGGAGCATGCGCCAGGCGATCAGCGAGGTGCTGGAGGGGGTGGCCCGCGGTGAGCCGGCGTGGAAGATCCGGCTGGATTTCGCGCGGGAGCTGCACTTCATGGATCGCTTCGACGAGGCGCTGCGGGTGACCGACGGCGTGCTCGCCGAACGCCCGGCCGAGCGGAAGGTGCGGCTGGTGAGGGCCGACGTGCTGGAGCACCTGGGCCGCCACGCCGAAGCGCTGAAGCTGGCCCGCGCGCTGGCCGCCGAAGACGGCGAGTGCGAAGAGGCCTGGCACACCGTAATGGATGCCGCCGAGTCGCTGGGCGCGTGGTCCGAAGCGCTGGAGGCGGCCACGCGGCGGATCGAGCTGGCACGCCGGGACGGAGGGCCGGTGTCGTACGCCATCCTGGAGCGCGGCCGCCTGCGTCTCTCGTCGGGCGACGTGACCGGGGCGCGCGCGGACTGGAAGCTGGCGGAGCGGAGCGGCCGCGTGCCGCGGACCCCCGCCGACCGGCTGCGGCGCCGCATCGAAGACGCGGAAGCGGGGCGTGAGAGCCGGCCGCGGCAACGGCGGCGCATCCGACCGGGGATCCGCGGCTGGTTCGACTGAACGATCGGGAGAGCGGGTGCGATGAAGTGGCTGCGGTGGTTCAACAAAGAGCCGGAGGAGGCGGTGGAGGAGATCCGCGTCACGCAGCTCCCCGCGAGGGAGCCGCCCGCGCGGAACCCGCTCGCCGTGCTGCTGCTGGAGTGCGGTTCGGATGAGCCGGCGCGCGCGCACGCCGCCGCTCGGGAGATCCGCCAGATCCTGGCCGTTTTCCCCGCGTGGGGGCTGACC
>DASWMA010000112.1:0-3273 GCA_036399995.1 Longimicrobium sp.
GAGGTGCTGGCGGGGATCTGGTGCGAGGTGCTGCGGCGCGACCGGGTGGGGGTGACGGAGAACTTCTTCGAGCTGGGCGGGCACTCGCTGCTGGCCACCCGCGCGGTGTCGCGCATCGCCGAGCTGTTCGCGGTGGAGCCCTCGGTGGCGATGCTCTTCGAGGCGCCCACCGTGGAGGGGGTGGCGGAGCGGGTGGAGGCGCTGCGCCGCGCCGGCGCGCCGGTGCTGCCGCCGATCGTCGCCGCGCCGCGTGGCGACGCGCTCCCGCTGTCGTTCGCGCAGGAGCGGCTCTGGTTCCTGGACCGGCTGCAGCCGGGGAGCGCCGTCTACAACCTCCCGCTGGTGGCGCGGCTCACCGGAGCGCTGGACGCGGCGGCGCTGGAGCGCGCGCTGGGCGAGGTCGTCCGCCGCCACGAGGCGCTGCGCACCACCTTCGCCGAGGCCGACGGCCAGCCGGTGCAGGTGATCGCGCCCTTCGCCGGGTTCGCGCTCCCGCTGGAAGACCTGTCGGGGCTCGACGCCGAGGCGCGCGAGGCCGCCGTGGAGGCCCGCACGGCGGAGGAGGCGGCGTGCCCGTTCGACCTCGCCGCGGGTCCCCTCTTCCGCCCCGCGCTGCTGCGGCTGGGCGCGGAGGAGCACGTGCTGCTGCTCTGCATGCACCACGTGGTGAGCGACGAGTGGAGCACCGAGGTGCTCTTCGCCGAGCTGGCGGCGCTGTACGGCGCCTTCCGCGAAGGGCGCGCGTCGCCGCTCCCGGAGCCGGCGGTGCAGTACGCCGACTTCGCGGCGTGGCAGCGCCGGGTGATGGCGGGCGAGGTGCTGGACGGGCGGCTCGCCTGGTGGCGGGAGCGGCTGGCCGGCGCGCCCGCGCAGCTGGAGCTGCCGACGGACCACCCCCACCCCGCGGTGCAGTCGCACCGCGGCGCGCGGGCGGAGCGCCGTCTCCCGGCCGGGCTGCTGGAGCGGCTGCGCGCGCTGGGGCGGAGCGCGGGGGCCACGGAGTTCATGGTGCTGCTGGGCGCCTTCAAGGCGCTCCTCGCCCGCTACGGCGCCGGCGACGACGTGGTGGTGGGGAGCCCGGCCGCGGGGCAGACGCGCCGCGAGCTGGAGGCGCTGGTCGGCTGCTTCGTGAACACGCTGGTGCTGCGCACCGACCTCTCCGGCGATCCGGGCTTCCGCGAGCTGCTGCGTCGCGTGCGCGAGACCACGCTGGGCGCCTGGGAGCACCAGGACGTGCCCTTCGAGCGGCTGGTGGCGGAGCTGGCGCCGGAGCGCTCGCTGAGCCGGTCGCCCCTCTTCCAGGTGATGTTCGTGCAGGAGAACGCCGGGCCGAAGAGCGCCGGCCTCCCCGGCCTGGAGACGCGGCGGGGCTACGCCGGGAGCGCGACGAGCAAGTTCGACCTGACGCTCTCCTTCGACGACGACCAGGCCGCGCTGGAGTACGCCACCGACCTCTTCGAGCCCGCCACCGCCCAGCGGATGCTGGCGCACCTGGAGCGGGTGCTGGAGCAGGTCGCCGCCGACCCCGACGTGCGGCTTTCGCAGCTGGAGCTGCTCGGCGGGGCGGAGCGCGCGCTCGTGCTGGAGGAGTGGAACCGGACGGAGGCCGAGTACCCGGCGGAGCTGTGCATCCACCAGCTCTTCGAGGCGCAGGCGGCGCGCACGCCGGCGGCGGTGGCCGTGGTCGTGGAGGAAGCGGAGCTGACGTACGGCGAGCTGAACGAGCGCGCGAACCGGCTGGCGCACCACCTCGTCCGCCTCGGCGTGGGACGCGAGTCGCGGGTGGGCGTGTGCCTGGAGCGCGGGATCGAGATGATCGTCTCCCTCCTGGCCGTGCTGAAGGCGGGGGGCGCGTACGTTCCGCTCGATCCGGCCTATCCGGCCGAGCGGCTTGCGTTCACGCTCGCCGATTCCGGCGTGGTGGCTCTGCTGACGCAGGAGTCGCTGCGCTCGACGCTTCCCGTCGCCCACGGCATGACCGTGGTGAGCGTGGACGGCGCGGCGGCCGAGATCGTCCGCGAGAGCGCGGAACCGCTCGGGAGCGGCGCCACGCCGCGGAGCCTTGCGTACCTGATCTACACCTCCGGGAGCACGGGCGTCCCGAAGGGGGTGGCGATCGAGCACCAGAGCGCGGTGGCGCTCCTCTCGTGGGCGGCGGCCGTCTTCACGGCCGAGGAGCTGTCCGGCGTGCTGGCGGCGACGTCGATCTCCTTCGACCTCTCCGTCTTCGAGATCTTCCTCCCGCTGTCTCTCGGCGGCCGGGTGATCGTGGTGGAGAACGCGCTGGCGCTGCCGCGGTCGGCCGCGGCGGACCAGGTGCGGCTGGTCAACACGGTGCCGTCGGCGATGGCCGCGCTGCTGAAGAGCGACGGGATCCCGTCCGGCGTGCGGACGGTGAACCTGGCGGGCGAGCCGCTGCGCGCCGAGCTGGTGGACGCGCTCTACACCCGCGGCGGGATCGAGCGCGTGTACGACCTCTACGGTCCCTCGGAAGACACCACGTACAGCACCTGGACGCTGCGCCGCGCGGGAGGGCCGGCGACGATCGGGCGGCCGATCTCCAACACGCGCGCCTACGTGCTGGGTGCCGCGCAGCTCCCGCTCCCGGCCGGGGTGCCCGGCGAGCTGTACCTCGGCGGCCGCGGGCTGGCGCGCGGCTATCTCGGCCGCCCCGGGCTGACGGCGGAGCGCTTCGTTCCCGATCCGTTCTCGGGCGAGCCCGGCGCGCGTCTGTACCGTACGGGAGACCGGGCGCGGTGGCGGGCCGACGGGACGCTGGAGTACCTGGGGCGGCTGGACCACCAGGTGAAGGTGCGCGGCTTCCGGATCGAGCTGGGCGAGGTGGAGGCGGCGCTGCGGCGGAATCCGGGCGTTGCCGACTGCGTCGTCCTGGCGCGGGAGGACGCGCCGGGCGACCGGCGGCTGGTGGCGTACGTGGTGGGTGGTGTGGAGACGGACGCACTGCGCGCACAACTGCGCCGGAGCCTGCCGGAGCACATGGTGCCCTCCGCGTTCGTATCGCTCGACCATCTTCCGCTCACCCCGAACGGCAAGCTGGACCGCAAGGCGCTGCCTGCGCCGGAGCTCGCGTCGGCGGGGGAGAGGCACGTGGCGCCGCGGACGCCGGTGGAGGAGGTGCTGGCGGGGATCTGGTGCGAGGTGCTGCGGCGCGACCGGGTGGGGGTGACGGAGAACTTCTTCGAGCTGGGCGGGCACTCGCTGCTGGCCACCCGCGCGGTGTCGCGCATCGCCGAGCTGTTCGCGGTGGAGCCC
>DASWMA010000113.1:0-15641 GCA_036399995.1 Longimicrobium sp.
GCACCCCACACCTTCGCACCCAGCACCCAGCACCCAGCACCCAGCACCCAGCACCCAGCACCCAGCACTCTCCCCCCCCGGTTGACATCCGCCCCCCCGCGCCGTCACTTGTCGCGCGCGCACAACGTGCGGTTCTTCATCCCAGCGAAAAGCGGTTTTCAGACCTTGCAGGCGCTCGTCTACGCGCTCGTCGCGGCCGCGGCCAACCTGGCCGGCGGGCTGCTCATCACCGCCCACTCGCACGGCGGGCGCCGCCTTCAGCACCTGCTGATCGCGTTCGGCGCGGGGTTCATGCTGGCCACCGTCAGCATCGCCATGGTGCCCGAGGCCATCGAGCACGGCGGCGAGTCGGCCGCGCTGGGGATCCTGGTCGGCTACCTCCTGGTGCACCTCACCCAGCACGCGCTCACGCCGCACTTCCACTTCGGCGAAGAGACGCACCACCACGAGATGGTGAACCCCTGGGTGGGGATCGCCGCGCTGCTGGGGCTGGTGCTGCACACCTTCTTCGACGGCGTGGCCATCGCCAGCGGCTTCGCCGTGGGGTCGTGGCTGGGGATGCTCGTCTTCATCGCCATCCTCCTGCACAAGATCCCCGAGGGCGTGACCGTCGCCTCCATCATGCTGGCCAGCGGCAACTCGCGGCGCCGCGCGCTGGGCGCGGTGCTGGCGCTGGGGGTGTCGACGGTGCTGGGCGTGCTGCTGACGGAATACGTGGAGCCGCTGGCCAAGCACGGCCTGGCCCTCAGCGCCGGGGTCACGCTCTACGTGGCGGCGTCGAACCTGATCCCCGAGGTGCAGAAGGGGCGCAGGCCCGGGCTGGCGATCGCGGTGGTGGTGGGGGCGGCGCTGTTCTACGTCACCTTCCTGATGCTGCGCGGAGTGATGCATTGAGCGACTTTTCGCTGTTCGGCGAGCCCGAGCCGGCCCCGCGCCGCGAGGAGGCCTCCGCACCCCCGGCGCCCGCGGCCGGCGCGCCGCTCGCCGAGCGGATGCGCCCGCGCACGCTGGACGAGATCGTGGGGCAGCAGGAGCTGGCCGGCCCCGAGGGTACGCTGCGCAAGCTGCTGGCGGCGGGGCAGCTCCCCAACCTGATCCTGCACGGCCCGCCGGGGAGCGGGAAGACCACGCTGGGGCGGATGATCGCGGCGCTGAACGGCTCCACCTTCGTCCCCTTCAACGCCGTCAGCGAGGGCGTGCCCCGGCTGCGCGAGGTGGTGAAGGAGGCCGAGGCGCGGCGGAAGGGCGGACGGCGCACCCTCCTCTTCATCGACGAGATCCACAGGCTCAACAAGGGGCAGCAGGACTTCCTCCTCCCCTGGATCGAATCCGGCCTGATGACGCTGGTGGGGGCCACCACCGAGCACCCCGGCTTCGAGATCAACGCCGCCGTCCTTTCCCGCTCGCGGGTGCTGCGCCTGGAGCCGCTGTCGGAAGACGACCTCCGCGCCGTCGTCCGCCGCGCGCTGGAAGACCCAGAGCGCGGCCTGGGCGGCGCCGTGACGCTCGAGCCCGAGGCCGAGGACGTGCTGGTGCGCAACACCGGCGGCGACGCGCGCCAGGCGCTCACCGGGCTCGAGATCGCGGCCGGCCTGGTGGGCGGCGGGGGCGTGGTGGACGCGGAAGCCGTCCGGGAAGCGCTGCAGCGCCCCACCGCGCGCTACGACACCACGCTCGGTTTCGAGATGCTGAGCGCCTTCCACAAGTCGCTGCGCAGCAGCTCGGGCTCGGGCGCGCTCTACTGGGCCATGCGGATGATCGGGAGTGGGGAAGACCCCAAGGTGGTCTTCCGCCGCCTGGTGGCCGCCGCGTACGAAGACGTGGGGCTGGCCGACCCGCAGGCGGGGATCGTGTCGGTGCAGGCGATGCTGGCCTTCGAGCGGATGGGGCTGCCCGAGGGGCTGCTCCCGCTGTACAACGCCATCCTGTACGTGGCCAACGCGCCGAAGTCGAATCGCGCGTACATGGCCGGCGGCGCCGCGGCGGCGGCGGCCGAGGCGCACCCCGACGCCCCCGTGCCGCTGCACCTGCGCAACGCCCCCACCTCGCTGATGAAGGAGTGGGGCTACGGCGAGGGCTACATGTACGCCCACAACTACGAGGGCGGCGTGGTGGACCTGCAGTGCCTTCCCGACGTGATCAAGGACGAGCGCTTCTACGAGCCCACCGACCGCGGCTACGAGGCCAAGATCGCCGCGCGGATGAAGGAGCGCGGCGACCCGGGGTGATCCGCCGCGCGTTTCCTGGCAGCCGGCCTCCTCCGGCAGGCCTCGTCGTGGACGCAGGCTGTCGAACCGCATGAACGCGGAGCATCGGAGGAAAGGGGAGTCAAGGGGAGAGCCGCGGTGAAGTTCTCCCCCTGACTCCTTTCCCTCCGATGCTCGCGGCGAAGCCGCCTGCGCAGTTCAAGGAGATACGGATACCCCTCGAAGAACGTGTCCCAGTGCCCCTGATCACCTGTCCCGACTGCGAAGCGCGGGTCTCCTCCGCGGCGCCGGAGTGCGTCGGCTGCGGCCGGCCGCTGCGCGCGCGGGAGCCGGTGCGAGAGACGCCGGCGGGCCCGGTCGGCATGCGGCGCGGGATCAAGCTGCTGGTTCTTGGGTGGGGGTTCCTGCTGATGGTCACGGCGCTGTTCCTCATCACCGTTCCCGAGAACGAGGCTCGCACGCGGCAACGGCAGCTCGGCATGGAGAAGGCGCTGGCCGGCCTCCGCATCATCAGGGTCGAGGAGCAGCGTTACCATCTGGCGCACGGCCACTACGCGAGCTGGCTCACCTTGCACGAGCGCCGGTGGCCCGCCACGCCCGCCGAGTCCGAGGCGCGGCGCTACTACAGGGTGTACACCTCCGACGACAGGCAGACGTACATCTCGATCCAGAGGTGGTACGCATACGGCGCAGAGTGCGCCGAGCTGGTCCGTCATGGCCCGGAGACCGCGGCATCGCGTGCGATCTACACGGGGAGCTGGAAGCTGGTCGTCAACGCGCCCCCTCGCTGCCGCAAGACGGGCTTTCCGTGGGGGGTGCTGCACTGGGCGGGGATCGGGTACCTGGACAACGGGCGCCGGTGACCGACCTCGCCGCGCTGTACGGCGCCTTCGACACCGACCCGGCGCACATCGTCGCCTTCCTCCGCTGGCTGGCGGACGAGCATCGGCTGGGCCTCGCGCCCGCCGTGCTGGATGTCGGCTGCGGCCCCGGGCGGCTGATCGCGCCGCTGGCCGCGCTGGGGTGGCGGGTGACGGCGATGGAGCCCGAGCCCTCCTTCCGCGCCCGCGCCGAAGCAATCGGCCATGAGCACGGCGCCCAGGTGCTTCCCGGCGGATGGAACGATATCGAGGCCGACGCGGAATTCGACCTGGTCGCCGGGATCAACGGCTCCTTCTCCTATCTCCCGACGCCCGATGAGCGGCTGGACGCCTTCCGCCGCGCCTTCCGCGCGCTGCGGCCGGGCGGCGTGGTGTTCATCGACGTCCCCAACTTCATCTGGATCCTGACCAACTACCGCGCGCCGGAGCCCTTCCGCTCCACCCTGGACGGCCGCGCGGTGACACTCACGCGCACCCCCGAGATCGACGTGCACGCGGCGACCTTCACCACGCTGGAGGAATACGTGGTGGAGGGTGAGGAGCCCGTGCGCATGCGCCATGTCTACGCGATGACCTCGTTCCCCGAACTCGCGGCGGCGATGCGCGCGGCGGGCTTCACCGACGTATGGACGTACAACGGCTACGCATCGCGCGCGGCCGAGCGGCTGAACGGAGTGCGCATCCAGGTCTCCGCCGTGCGGCCCGTTTAGCTCCGGTCCGACCGCGCTTGCCCCATCAATGACGCAGAGGCACGGAGCCGATCTCCGTGCCTCTGCGTTTTACGTTCGCCCGAACACTCAGGATGCGGAGCCCGCCGGGCGGTTGAAACCGCGGCAACAACCACACGAAGTCCGCCTTCGCGGACTACCGGCTGCCGGTCACTCCGCCGGTTGGGAGCACGCGCCAGGCTTCGATCACACGCGAATCAGCCGCGAGCGAAGCGAGCCCCCGTCCCTCCCCCAGGTTGTTTCGGTTGTTTTGGGGGAGGGACAGGCGCGAAGCGCCAGGGAGAGGGCCCCCCGCCGTCACGGCGCCGGCCGGATCCGCAGCACCCGCCCGGTGGTGCCGTTGGGGCCGATCACCTGCGTGGCCATCACGTACACCTCGCCGGCGCGGTCCTGGCCGAAGCCCTTCACGAACGAGCCCAGCGGCTGCGTGCCGTTGATCAGCAGCTCCTGCATCGTCCATAACCCCGAGGTGCGCGGCTGCGCGGCCCACAGCCGGCCGCTGGGCTGCGTGAAGGTGCTGCCGAAGCCGCCGAACACGTACATCCCCCGCAGCGCCTGCACCGTCTGCCCGCGGTACACGTGCCCGCCCACCACGGTCACCGCCAGCCCGCCGCCGGCGGGGTTGGTGCTATGGGCGAACTCGATCACCGGGCTGCGCAGCGGCTCGCCGGTGGTGGGGTCGGTGTCGGGGCAGCTGGCTGGCATGCTGGTGGGGGCGCTGGCGTTGAAGCAGTGCGTCCCCTCGCGCACGTTCCACCCGAAGTTGCCGCCCTTCACCACGCGGCTCACCTCTTCCCACAGCGCCTGCCCCGCGTCGCCCGCCAGCAAAATGCGGCTGCCGCCGGGGTCGAAGGCGATGCGGTACGGGTTGCGGAAGCCGTACGCCCAGATCTCGTCCAGCCCCGGCTCGTTCACGAACGGGTTGTCGCCGGGGATGGCGTACGGGTCGCCGCGGTCCACGTCGATGCGCAGGATGCTCCCCAGCAGGTTCTGCTCGATGTCCTGCCCGTTGCCGCCCGCGTTGGCCGCGTACCAGTCGTTCACGTGCCCCACCCCCACGTCGGAGCTGGAGCCGCCGTCGCCGATGGAGATGTACAGGTAGCCGTCGGGCCCGAACGCCACGGTGCCGCCGTTGTGGTTCGCCTGCGGGTGGTGCACCTGCAGGATCACGCGCTCGGTGGCGAGGTTCACCGAGGCGGCGTCGCCCACCACGCGGAACTCGGAGATCACGTTGGTGTGGTTGAACCCGGCGGGTGCCCCGGGGCGCAGCGGGGCGGTGTAGAACACGTACAGGCGCCCGTTGCTGGCGAACGACGGGTGGAAGGCCAGCGACAGCAGCCCTCGCTCGTCGCCGTTGGTGGTGAGGGGGGTCATCCGGCTGCGCACGTCCAGCCACGGCGCTGCCTGCAGCGTTCCGTCGGCGTTCAGCACGCGCACCACGCCGATCTGGTCCACGATGTAGCGGCGCGGGTCGTTCCCCGGCGGCTGCACCAGCTGGATGGGCGACACCAGCCCCGAGGCCGCCACCTCCACCGAGATCGGGATCACCGCCCCCACCGGGCTGGGGCCCAGCACGTCCGGCGGAACGTCGGGGCCCATGGGCCCGTTGTCGCTGCAGGCTACCGCGGCCAGCAATCCCAGTCCACACGCGATTCGGCGTCGCATCTCCCCTCCGTTGTCCCTGGTGGCTCCATCCACCTGCACCCTGGCGCACCCGGCCGCGGCCCCCGTCCATCGCACGATCGACGAAGGACACGGCGAGGCAGGCGCCGACGTCAATTCCGGTGAGCGGCACGGGTGCAGGCCGCGGGCCCGCCGTCCACACCGGGGAGAGATGCGGAAAATCCCGTGCCCGCACCGGTTCGCGCGAGCGTGGGCGGGGCGGTGTGCATGGCCGGCGTCACATTGCGCTACACCCCGGCCCGCGGCGCAACACCCTTCCCGGTGGATTCATGGCGGCGTGCGCGGGTCCGGCGCCGTCCGCCGGAATGGCGGCGCCCGTGCCCATTCCGTCCCATCGAACGGGCCCATGTTTGGCGGGTGCGCGGTGCGGGTCGTATCTTGGCGGCCCGTCCGGCTTGACCGGCCCCGCTCCCGCGACCAGCCAGGTTCGTGAAGCTGCTCCTGCTCCTCGAGCTCCGCCGCCTCTCCGACGCGTTCCGCCACCCGCGGCCCGCGGCGTGGATCGGCATCCTCCTGCCGATGGCGCTGGCGGTGGGCGCGCTGTGGGCTGGGGGCGACACGGTGCGGCCCAACGTATCCACCGCCGACGGGGTGATCCTGCTGGGGATGCTGGTGGCCGCGCCGGTCTCGATCCAGTCGTATCCCGTCCTCTTCCGCCCGGCGGACGACGCGTTCCTGCGCCGGCTGGGGATCGAGGCGAACGCGCTGTTCGGCTTCCGCGCGCTGCGGCTGCTGGCGCTCACGGTCGCCGTCTGTGCCGCGGTGATGATCCCGTACTTGGCGGCGGGGCGGCCGGTGGCGGGGCCGCTGGCCATCGCGCTGGCGGCGGGGGTGGCCACCTGGGCCGCGTCGCTGTGGATGCAGGCGCGCGCGGCGGCCACCACCGTTTCGGGCCGGCCGCCGTCGGTCGTCCTCAAGTCGCTGGGGCCCGACCCGGAGCTGGTGAAGGCCGGGGCGCTGGTCTTCGCGCCGATCTGGCCGCTGATCGCGGGCGCCGCCGCGGCGCGCTTCGTGGGCGAGCCGGTGTGGACGCTGCCGCTGCGCCTGGCCGTGGTCGCGGTGCTCTCGCTGGCGATGGTGCCGCTGGGCGCGCGGGCGTTCGCGCGGGCGCTGCCGCGCTTCGCGCCGCACGCGGGCGAGCTGGCCTGGGCCCCCCCGCCCGACGCGAGCGGCGGCGAGTTGGTGGTGGGCCGCGGGATCGCGCGGGTGCTGCCGCGGCGGGTGCAGGCGGTGCGCGCGCGCGACGCGGTGGTGGTGGGCCGGCGCTACCGCTGGGCGTCGCGGCTGGCGTGGCCGGTGGCCATCGTGGGCGCGCTGGCGGTGCTGCGCGCCGGCGGCAGCCCGGGGGTGCGCGCGTGGGTCACGCTGGCGTGCGGCGCCATGCTGGCCGCGCAGGCCGCCGCCGTGGTGGCGCTGGGCCGCTCGGAGCGCGGCCGCACCCGCTGGGCCGACCGCACGCTGGGGCTGCGGACCATGGACCGGCTGCTGGGCCGCTGGGCCACGGCGTTCGGGCTGGGGCTGGCGGTGGCGTTCCCGCTGGCGGTGGGGTGGTGGATCGGGGTGGAGGGCGCCAGCGGCTGGCCGTGGCTGGCGGCGGCGGCGGGGGGCGCGCTGGTGGCGTCGGCCGCGTCGGTGGCGGCGGCGGGGCGATGATGGCGGACGCGCTTCCGCTCTCCGTGCGCGGCCTGCGCAAGAAGTACCGCCGCGGCGTGGTGCTGAACGGCGTCGAGTTCGACGTGCACCCCGGCGAGGCGGTGGCGCTGGTGGGGCCCAACGGGGCGGGGAAGTCCACGCTGATCGGCTGCGTGACGGCCGACCGGCTCCCCGACGCGGGCGAGGTGCGCCTCTGCGGCGCCGACCCGTTCCGCGACACGGCGGCGGCCGCGGCGTGCCTGGGCTACGTCCCCGAGCAGCCGTTCCTCTACCCCGAGCTGAGCGTGGCCGAGCTGCTGCGCTTCGTGGCCGCCGCGCGCGGGCTGGGCGACGCCGCCTCCGCCGCCGAGACGGCGCGCCTGCTGTCGCTGCTGGGGCTGGCCGGCGCCGAAGGCACCCTCTGCCGCGAGCTGTCGCAGGGGATGGGGCGCAAGACCGCCATCATCGCCGCGCTGTTGCACCAGCCCCGGATGCTGGTGCTCGACGAGGCGCTGAACGGCCTCGACCGCACCAGTGCCGAGCGGCTGCTGGCCGAGCTCGACGCGCGCCGCGCGGCCGGCGCCGCGGTGCTGATCTCCAGCCACGACCTGGAGTTCCTGGCCCGCTGGTGCACCCGCGCCCTCCACCTCCCCGCCACCGGCACCTGGCGCGTGCTGGAGGGCGACGCGTGGGAGGCCTGGAAGCGCGCGCCCACGCTTACGGCATCACCCACGCCGTAACGCAGTTACCCCCTCCCCCAGGCAGTTTTTGGGGGAGGGGGTGGCGAGCCTCGGCGAGCCGGGGGCGGGGGCCCGCCCGGAATCCAAACCCCATACCCATCGTCCCGTGGCCAAGCCCAAGATCCGGTTCGACGAAACGCCCAACCCGCAGGCGGGTAAGTTCACCGTGGGCCGCACGCTGCTCGAGGGGCGGCGGGGGATGACGTTCGATTCGCCCGAGGCCGCGGCGGGGAACCCGATCGCCGCGCGGCTGCTGGCCGAGCCCGGCGTGCGCTCGGTCTTCATCGTCGCCGACTTCGTCACCGTCACCAAGGACCCGGACGCCGCGTGGGCCGACCTCGCCAAGCGCGTGCAGGCCGCCCTCCGCCAGGTGCTCTGACATCTGCCGCTGTTCGCCGTTGAAGTCCGCGAAGGCGGACTGCGTGCCGTCGTAGCCGCGACTTCAGTCGCATCTTCGCGCGAAAAACCCTCGCGACGCATCCGCCGGGATACTCGAACCACACCATGACCGATACAGCCGAAGCCTTCGCCGAGTCCGCGACCGCGTCCGATTCCGTGGAGCGAGACGCCGCCCCGCCCGCCCCGGAGCCGTACCGGAGCCGGCGCGAGCGCTTCCTGGAGGGGATCGGCGCCGGCGTGGCGGTGTTCTGCTCGGCGCCCGAGCTGATCAGGTCTCGCGACACCGAGATCGTCTACCGGCAGAACAGCGAGCTCTACTACCTCACCGGCTTTCCCGAGCCCGCGGTGGCCGTGCTCACCCCGCACGACCCCGAGCACCGCTTCACCCTGTTCGTGCGCCCGCGCGACCCGGAGAAGGAGACGTGGAATGGCCCGCGCGCCGGCGTGGACGGCGCCCGCGAGCGCTACGGCGCCGACGCCGCCTACCCGCTCGACGAGCTGGACCAGCGGCTGAAGGAGCTGATCGAGCCCGCGAAGGCGATCTGGTACGCGCTGGGGAGCGACGACGACATGGACCGCCGGCTGATCGGGTGGATCCGCGGCTGGCGGAACCGGCCCCCCCGCAGCGACAAGGGCGTCACCGACGTCACCGATCCCCGGAACCTGCTCGACCCCATGCGCCTGGTGAAGGAGCCGGGCGAAATGGAGCTGATCCGCCGGGCGTGCCGCCTTTCGGCCCAGGGGCACCTGCGGGCGATGGCGGCCGCGCGCCCCGGCATCGGCGAGTGGGAGCTGGAGGCGCTGCTCGACGCGACCTTCCGCGCGGCGGGGCCGGAGTGCGGCACCGCCTACCCGTCCATCGTGGGCTCGGGCCCCAACGCCGCCATCCTGCACTACGTGGTGAACGATCGCCGCGCGCAGGACGGCGACCTGGTGCTGATCGATGCGGGCGCGTCCGTGGGCCTGTACTGCGGCGACATCACCCGCACCTTCCCCGTGAACGGCCGCTTCACCCCCGCCCAGCGGCGCGTGTACGACCTGGTCCTGCGGGCGGAAGAGACGGCGATCTCGCTCGTGCGCCCGGGGGCCACGGTGCAGGGGATCCACGAAGCCACGCGCGACGTGCTGATCCGCGGGATGATCGAGCTGGGGCTGCTGAGCGGCGATCCGGAAGAGCTGGCGGAGGGCGACGAGTTCAAGCGCTACTTCATGCACCAGACCTCGCACTGGCTGGGCCTGGACGTGCACGACGCCGGCGGCTACAACCTGCCGGGCGGGGAATGGCGCCCGATGGGCCCCGGGATGGTGCTGACCCTCGAACCCGGCCTGTACATCCCCCACGACGCGCCCGACGTGCCCGACGAGCTGCGCGGCATCGGCATCCGCATCGAAGACGACGTGCTGGTGACCGAGGACGGCTGCGAGGTGCTCACCCGCGACGTCCCCGTCGACCCCGACGAGATCGAGCGCCTGGTGGGCGTGGACGCGTAACCTCCCCCGGCTGGATCGAACGGAAGCGGCGCGGTTCCCGGGAGGCGGGAGCCGCGCCGCTGTCTGCATCGCATCCGAAAACCAGGTGTTCACGGAAGTGGATCCGGCACCCGGCCGGCGCCCTTTTCCGGCGCCGGAATCGTCACTGCGGCGTGGGGCAGAGGCTGCTGATCAGGCAGCTCTCGTTCTTGGTGTAGTCGCACGAGTAGATCGTGTGGTAGCCGTCGCCGCACCAGTAGTAGGCGCTGGGGCAGTCACACGTGTACACGCAGGTGCAGTCGGCGTACTGCGGCGGGGTGGGCTCCGGTGCGTCGCCGCCGTGGGCGTGCACGGTGCCGGGTGCGTCGGCCGGCTTGGCGGTGGTCTCGAACGAATCCACTGCGAGCACTTCGAGGTCGAGCTTCGTCTTGCGCATGGTTCGGGCTCCTGTTCAGCAGTCGTCGGATTGGTACCAGCAGCTGGCGTTGTAGGTGTACTGGCACGACACCATCGTGGCGGGCGCGGTGGCGCAGTAGTACGCGTTGGTGGGGTCCAGGCACCCTTCCAGGCAGGTGCAGGCGTCGAGCTCCACCGGCGGGGTGGGGTTCGACGGATCGTCGACCTCCCAGTGCCCCCGCACGGTGCCGAACGGCGCCCGCCCACCCGAGGTCTCGAACGAATCCACCGACAGCGCTTCGATCTCCAGGCTCAGCTTCTTCATCGGCTTCGTCTCGCTTGATGGTGTGGAGGGGGCGGTAAAGGGACGCCGCGCGGCGGACGGCCGGCTCCGGCGCGTGACGTTCTTGCGCCCGGCGGGGCTGCGGCGCATCACTTTGTGGATGCGCCGCCCGGGCGGGTGACGATGCCCAGGGCGTGTTTCACCTTTACGGACAACAATGTGGTGGACGGCGAGGTGGCGCAACGATCCTGTGCGCCGCGGGGAGATCCGTGCGCTCCGCCCCCGCCATGGTCCAGCGCCGATGGCCTGCCGGGGATCACCCGGTGCCAGGCCCGACACACGATGCGACACGGAGGATGGATGATCCGGCAGCACGGGGCCCGCGCGCCGCGGGTGGAGAAGAACGGCTTCCGGTGGCGCGGCCTGGAGATGGGGCGGCTCGAGGCGCTTTCCGACGCGGTGTTCGGCTTCGCCATCACCCTGCTGGTGGTGTCGCTCGAGGTGCCCGCCACCTTCACTCAGCTGCTCGACACGCTGCGCGGGCTCCCCTCCTTCGCCGCCTCGTTCGCGCTCCTCTTCCTGGTCTGGTTCAACCAGTACCGCTTCTTCCGCCGGTACGGGCTCGAAGACACCACCACCATCGTGCTGAACGCCGTTCTCCTCTTCGTCATCCTTTTCTTCGTCTACCCGCTCAAGTTCGTCTTCCAGCTCGCGGTGGCGTTGATCCTGGGGCCGGCGTGGTTTCCCGGCGGCGCGCGGGTGGAGGGCGACGTGGTGGACCCGGGGCAGGGGCCGATGATGATGACCATCTTCGGCACGGGCTACATCGCGGTGTTCGCCATCTTCGCGCTGCTGCACCTGCACGCGTACCGCCGGCGCGAGGCGCTGGAGCTGAACCAGCTCGAGCGGTACGACACGTTCGACAACGTGCGCGAGTCGCTGCTGAACGTGGCGATCGGGGCGCTGTCGATCGCCGTGGCACAGGCGGGTGGCAGTGCGTACACGGGGTGGGCGGGGATGATCTACTGGCTGGTGGGGCCGGCGATGGCGGCGCACGGCTTCTGGTCGGGCGCGCGGCGGGGCCGCCTGCGCGCGCGCCTGGCCGCCGAGGGCGCGCTCCAGCCGGAAGCAGTGCCGGGATAGCGGCGCCCAACGCCGGGCGACGCACGCCTGTATCCCTTCATCAGAGCGGCTCGTTCACCGCGGGCCGCCGCCAACTTCGACCCTGATGGAGGCAACGATGAAGGCGATGTTCCTGGCCGTGCTGGCGCTGGCCGCCGCCCCTGCCGTACTGAGCGCCCAGCGGGTGCACCCCGACTGCGCCCACCACCCCGCCGCCTGCGAGCGCCGCGCCGAACGCCGCGAGGTGCGTCGGGACGTGCGGGAGCTGCGGCACGACCGCCGCGAGCTGCACCGCGACCGGCGCGAGCTGCGGCAGGATCGCCGCCACGGCGCGTCGCGCGCCGAGCTCCGCTACGACCGCCGCGAGATCCGCCAGGGCCACCGTGAGATCCGCCGGGACCGCCGCGAGCTGCACCGCGACCGGCGCCACCTGCGGAACTGATCTCTCCGGATTCCGCCGGCGATCGGTCCATTCTGAAGTCTCTCAAGAGGTTTCACACGGAGTCAACGGAGTGAACGGAGGAACGACGGAGAACTGCGGCCCTTTCCTCCGTTGACTCCGTTTCCTCCGTGTGAAACCCTGCCGTTGAGGGTGTCGAGGCTTCGATTCAGGAAGGCGTGGAGGTACGAACGCGAAGCGGGCGGGCACGCGTGGAAGCTTGCCCGCCCGCTCGTTGTTCGATCCAGCGCCTGCGTCAGCCCGCGCGGCGGATGCGCTCCAGGTTGATGCGCAGGCGCGCGGCGTCGTAGCCGCGCGCCTCCACCTCGGCGATGGCGCGCTCCACCATCTCCGCCGCGGCATCCCCGGGCAGCGGCGTGCAGTCGGCGGCAAAGGTCGGCACGCCCGCCTCCAGCGCGATGGCGAGCTCGAAGGTGCAGCCGTTGCTGAGCGCCCAGCCGTCGTTGAAGTACACCGCCTTCACGCGGGTGCGGATCAGCTCCTCCCAGTACGCCAGGTACTCCGCCTGCGTCCACCCCGGCGCCTCGAACGGCGCCGGCGTGATCACCAGCTCGCGCCCGCCGAAGTGCTCGCGCAGCCGCGTGGCGAAGCGGGCGGCCTCTTCCATGTTGGTCTTCAGCAGCGCGCAGCGGTGCGGATCGGCCAGTTCTTCGGCGGTGCGGCAGGCGCTGCGGTCCAGCGCACCGTACGCCCGCCCGCCGGTGGTCAGCTCGCTGCTGGCGTAGATTCCCTTCGCCCCGTTCAGCACGCAGTCCAGCGCGCTCAGCGCCATCTCGCGCTCTTCGCGGTAGTGCCGGCTGTACTGGCGCGTGCTCAGGTCGGCGTCGTAGTCGTGCACCAGCGTCATGGGTCAGCCGGAACGGGGTGGATAGGGCCGCGGGTGGAATGTGGCACCCGCGCCCACCCGCATCAACCGCCCCGCAGGCGCCGCAGCCGCCACTCGTAGATCGTCTGGTCGAACTCGGCCACCACCTCCGACAGCACGTTCACCGACTGCTGCAGCACCGCGCGAAGGCTGGGGTCCACGCTGGCGTCGCTGTTCAGCAGCGCCCGCCAGGCGGTGTACGGGTCGATGTCCACCGTGCTCCCGCCGGCCTTCTGCTGCCGCTCGAGTTCCGCGTCGAGCCCCTTGTGGATGTTGGGCCACAGGCGCTTGAGCCACGCCCGGCGGGCGAAGGAGATGTGGATCATGGCGCGGCGGGTGTTCTCGGGAAGGTCGCGGCGCCGCCAGGGGATGGGGAGCAGCAGGAACGCGCGGTAGTCGGGGGCCTCGCGGTGCTGGAAGTAGTCGTCCAGCCGCAGCTTGACCCCCTCCAGCCCGGGGAGCGTCTTCCCCACCGAGTTGTCGAACAGGACGACGTTCTTCTTGTCGTATCGCCCCGTCCACCACCGGGCCTCGCCGGCGCTGGCGGCCACCCACGCCACCGACGTCTTACCGAACTGCTTCGCGAGCGAACCGCCATCGGTGGAGATGTAGAACAGCGACTGCCCGTCGTCCGACACCACGCTGATCGCCACGCGGATCCCCTGCTGCAAGATGGTCAGCGCCGCGTCGTCGGGGTCGGCCAGGTCGATGTCGTCCTCCTCTTCCGGGTCCACCGCCGGTGCGGTCGTCGTCGCCGCCGTCGCGGGATCGGCGGGCGGAGCGACCGCGCCTCCGTTCGCCGGCTGCGTCTCCCCGCCCTCGGCCGGCGGAGTGGCGGCACTGTCCTGTGCACCGGTGCCGGGCGTGAAGGTCGTTGTTTCACCGGTCGTCCCGGTCTCACCAGTCGCCCCGTTCTCGCCCTCCACACCCGCGCCGGTTCCCGCGGACGAGCTTTGCCCGCCCGTGACCGCACCGGTTCCGGCGGACGAGCTCTGCGCGTCCGTGCCCGCAACGGTTCCCGCGGACGAGCTTCCGCCGCCCGTGCCCGCGCCGGTTTCCGCGGACGAGCTCTGCCTGCCCGCGCCGGGTCCAGCGGACGAGCCCTGGCCGGGCGTACCGGGCGCGGCGTTCGAGCCCGGCGCAGGCGTGCTTGCGCCTCCCTGGCCCGGGGTACCCCCGGCGGGGGGCTGTGGGTGCGTGCGCGACTTGTCGTAGCTGTTGATCAGCGCCTGCTGCAGCGCGGTGGAGATCTCCTCGCGCACGCGGTCGGTGGTGCGCAGCACCATCCGCTGCATGTCCACGATCTTGTCTTCCCACACCACGTTGGCGGCGTAGCTGCGGCCCATCACCACGTTCATGAAGGTGTCGAAGAACACCAGGAACAGGTCGCGCAGCGACAGGAACCACCGCCACATGCGCATCCGCAGGTGCACCCCGCGGTGCGCGCGCACCAGCCGCCGGTGCTCCGCGTCGCTCATGGCCTCGGGCCGCACGGGCGGGCGCCAGGTAGGCACCGGCCGCGACGCCAGCACCCGGCTGCGCAGCGCCTCCACCACGGCACGCATCAGGGCGCTGGCCACCAGGAACGCCAGGAAGGCGGCGACGAACACCACCACGTACAGCGCCTCGGAGTTCACCCCCGAGAAGTTCCAGAACTGCGTGAGCAGGGTGACCGTGGCGATCCCGGTGAGCCCGCTCCACACCGTGCGCGCCAGGTTTCCCTCGAAGATCGCCCCGCCGGGCACCGATGTGCTCACCGAGGTGCGCGCTTGGGTCGCCCCCGCGCCGCCTGCGCTCGATTCGGCCCGCACCATCGCCTTCGGCTCGCCGTCGGGGCGCCAGAGCGCGGCCACGGTGAGGAACGCGAAGAGCAGCGCGATGGCGAACACCGTTGCGAACGCCATGTCGCGCGGGCTGTCGAGCAGCGAGCGCGCCCACCGCAGGAAGCGGCCGAGCGCCCCCGGCCGCGGCTCGCGGGGCATTGCCTGCGCCGACGGCAGCGGCTCGAACGAGCGCCGCGCGTCGTCGTAGCCCACCGTGGCCAGCGTGGCGCGCGGCAGCGACACCACACCGAAGCCGCGCGTGGGCACCGGCTCGCCCCCCCGCCCGCCCAGCGGCGGGGCCAGCAGCAGCCTGCGGCTCGCCGGTGTGCCCGCCGCGGTGCCCGAGAGCAGCGCTGCCACCTCGCCCCCCGCCACCACGTCGCCCCACTCGCGCGGCGGACCGGCGTTGGGTGGTCTGGCGCCGGCAGCCGCGGCCTGTGCGGCCGCCACCGAGTCGGCCCTGGCGCTGTCGGCGGCGGTTGCGGGCGCCGGGGGGGAGACGGCGGCGGGCGCCCGTCCGTGCGAGCGCGCCGCCGGAAGGCTGCCGGCCACCAGAACCACGCGCCGGTCCGCCTGCTTGGCCTCGGCCAGCAGCGTTTCGAGCTTCGCCATGGTGATGGGGTCGCGCTTGGCCGAGTCGGGAAGGGTGGGCACGCCCACCAGCCGGTAACGCGTGCCGGGCACGTCTGCCCAGCACCCCTCGGTGCCGGGCTTCCCGTAGCACAGTGTGAGGTCCACCACCCGCACACCGGTGCCCACGCGGCGGCGAACGGCCTCGATCCGCCCCTGGTCACCGGTGTTCGCGGGCACCACGTACACGTTCGCCACCGGGCTGGCGGCGAGCGCGGCGGCCAGGCTGTCCTGCTGCGCGGCACGCGTGGCCGTTCCCGTGGCTGCCGGCAGCAGGGGGCGCTGGCCGGCCGTCTGCTGCGTTGCCGCGCGCGCGAGCCGG
>DASWMA010000114.1:0-2553 GCA_036399995.1 Longimicrobium sp.
TCGCCTCATCGCCCCCCTGATCGAGCCGTTGAGACAGCCGAGCCTTTCACGATTGCCGAAGGGTAGAGGGGGGCTCTCCGAAAAAATTTCGATCCTCAGCGCGAGCGCCACCTGCAGCCACTCGTCGACGGGATCGATGCAGGCGAGCGGAGACCTGCTGCACCCGATCTGCGATGAACCCCTTTTTCCCGCTCTGCGGAGATCGTCTGGGAGCCTGCAGGGCTCACATACAGCTTTGCAGGGCTCGTTCGAGAATGAAGATCCCAAAGGACATGCCTCACGCAGAGCAGCAGAGGAGCAGAGAACGACCGATCTCCTCTGCTTCTCTGCTGCTCTGCGTGAGATTCAAGGGCGCCGGGGGACTGGAACGATGCCGTGGAACCGGGATGACATCCGGCCGCAACGCGAACCGCCGCCCGGGAGCTAGGCCCGGGCGGCGGTTCGTGGTCGGTGACGCGAGGTCCGTCCCGACGGATCTTACCGCCGGGCGACGGCGAGCATGCGCAGCAGGTCGGCGGCCAGGATGTCGCTCTCGGCGGCCTCTTCCTCGCCCCCGGCGGGCTCGATCTCGGTCTCGAGCGCGCGCTTGCGGGCCACCTGGTCGAGCACGGCGTCGGCCTCGAGCACCACGCGGTTCTCCTCGCGGCGCGCGGCCACGTCGCGGGCGGTGCTGGCCGCACGCTCGGCGCGGGTCCAGTCCTTGAGGCTCACGGCGCCGCGGGCCAGGTCGAGCAGCGCCTGCCCCGCCTGCGGCCGGGTGTGCCACTCGCCCGCGTAGTTCCACACCTCGTCCCACGCGCGGTCGAACTCGGCGCGGTTGCCCGCCCCGCCCGCCGCGCGGCCGATGTCGGCCACGTTCAGCAGCCGCTCGTTGGGCTGCGTGATGTGCGGCAGCACCGCCTGGAACACCCGCAGCGCCGATTCGAAGCGGCCGCGCGTCATCCAGAAGTACGCCAGGTCGTGCGCCAGCACCGGCAGGCGGGCGTGGCTGGCGCCGTACGCCTTGAACGCACCCCGCGCCGCCTCGAGCGCCTCGGCCGGCTGGTTGCTGTACACCGCGATCACGAACAGGTCGTGCATCGCGCGGCCCACGATGTCGCGCAGGCCGTGGCGCTTGGCGGCGCGCAGCCCGCGGATGTGGAAGCGCTTGGCCGCCGGGTAGTTGCCCCGCTGCGTGTACAGGTTGCCCAGCCCCACGAAGGCTTCGCTGTAGCTGGCCCAGTCCTTGGCCTGGCGCCCCAGGCCGATCACGCGGCGGAACCAGCTCTCGGCCCGCGCGTACTCGGCCTTGTTGCGCGCCAACTGCCCCACGCGGAAGCCCGCGGCGGCGTTGGTGGGCGAGGCCAGCGCGCCCGCCTGCGCGAAGGCGATGGCCGTGGCCAGCTTCTCCTGCTGCTCGGCCCACGCCGAAACGTGGCGGCAGGCGCCCAGCACCTCGTCTTCGCCGATCCCCGTGGGGTCCAGCGACACGCGGGCCAGGGTGCGCAGCGGCGCGTCGATGGCCGCGTCTACCCCGGCGAGCTCGATCTGCCGCAGCCGGTGCTCGTAGGCGCCCTGCGCGAACAGCCCGTTGCGCTCCTCGGGGTCGCGCACGCCGGCCCACAGCGTCACGTCGCGCGTGCTCTGCCACAGCGTGAGCCCCATGGCGCCCGAGAACTCCTCCAGCATCTGGGTGCCTTCGAGGTTCTCGTTGCCGTGCACCAGCGCGGGGGGCACGTGCCACCGCCAGCGGCGCCTGGGCTTGCGAGGCTTTCCGGAAATGGGTGCGGCCATGTGGAGCGGCTCCGGCAGGAGGTGTCTGTGCGTCTCGGCCTGCCCCCGGGGGCAGGCCTCGGTGCGCGCCCGGCATCGGGAGGCACGGGTGTGCTTTCGATGCAAACGACTTGCGCTTGCGCCATGTCCGGCGCCAAGTGAGCGCCGATAGTCCGATGGCTAATTACGCGTGTGCGTGAATAATGAGGCAAAGGGCGGCACAATGCCAGAGCTTTGTTGACCGGGCATCCGGCCACCGCTCCCCCCGCGCCCCTGTTGCGCGTCCGATTTCGTATCGTTCAATCCTGATACGTCGTTGATGCACTTGAGGTTCCGCTATCGTCTCCATGTCGTGCGGCCTTGTAGCATTGGCCCCAAATTCCCGCTCCGTATAATTGACCCGCACGCCCAAATCGGATGCCCTGCACGGTGCCGGAGGTGTCCACTCCGATCGGCTGGCGTGCGGCCGCCGCACCGCCGGACGTGCGGACCCACCCCCGCGCCCCCACCGGCATCCATACCGGCAGGGCGTGAAGTGGAAGGGTCACCCGGGCCGTCGCGCGCGGGAGGCTCGGAGGAGGCAGTCGGACGTGGGCTCGCCGCCTCCGGGCGCAGCGCCGGGCCGGCGCGCTACGGCCGCCGCTGCTCGCCCGCCGTGCGCCGCGCGGCGGCGGGGCGGCCGCCACCCGCGCGGCGGGCCACCTCGGCCGTGACGGGCGCCACCACGCCGTTCTCGGCCACGCGCGCGGCGGTGGCGGGGAAGTCGTGCGTGCTCAGCGCGTCCACCTGCGCGGCGGCCAC
>DASWMA010000115.1:0-9946 GCA_036399995.1 Longimicrobium sp.
TAGAACGGAGGAAACGGAGAAATTCGTCGTAGTTCCTCCGTTTCCTCCGTTCTACTCCGTTCCTCCGTGTGACGCTGTTGCAGTAAGCGTCTGGCCGGATTTCGACTGCCGGCGGGCCGCCTGCGGTGTCAGCCGGAAAGTGCACGGCGTGACGATTGGGCCGTAGTTCGTACGAAATGCACGGGCATCACCTTGCACCCGTTCTATCCCTCGATCAGATGCCGTCCACCTTCACGCCACCTTGAGACAATGCTGAGATTGGCATGGATCCCATACCCCTGTCCACGCTGAACTGCTACGGCAGGCCGGAGCACAAGGGATTGACATCCATCCGCAGCGGCACCCATCTTCACTTTCGAGGCTAACGTTTCTAGCCGATTCCTTCGCTGTGTCTTCCCCTGGTCTGCCCGCGCCGCCGCTTCCTCTGGGCATCCGTGAGCCGCCCCCTGGACGACCCACCACGGACTCGCTCCAGAAGGCGCGATGGCAGATTCGCTGCTCGTCCCCATCCATCTCGACGCGCTGCGGCTGACCGCGCCCCTCACGGTGGCCGACCCGGGCGCCGACTTCTCGGAGCTTCCCTGGTTCGACGGCCAGCGTGACGTGAACGCCGGCACGCCCTTCCTGGGCGAGTCGGTCACCGACCTCCCGTTCGAGAATCGCGAGCTGCGGCTGGCGCCGGGGATCCACCTGCACTGGGCGCTCCCCGACGCGCTGGCGCGCGAGGTGGGCGGACGCTTCCTCCCCGTTCCCGACCGCTGGCTGGTCACCCGCCGCGCCCCCGGCGACGACGAGCTCACGCAGTGGGTGGTGGAAAGCAACTACCTGTATCCGCCCGGCCACCCGGGGGCGCCGGAAAGCATCGCCTGGCCCACGCCCCTCTCCAAGCCGGGGTCCGGCGAGCCGCCCTTCCGCCGCTGTGGGCGGCGGATGCCGATCAAGCTGTGGGCCGCCCTCCCCGCCACCCCCGACCCCGCCCAGTACCTCCCCGAGCCGCTCACCGCCGTGGGCTGGGGGAGCCCCACCTTCCACGCGCTGTACCCCAGCTGCCGCAGCGTCTTCGGCCTGCACGACGACTACACCGGGAGCGTGGAGGGCCTCGCGTACGAGGTGCTGGGGTGGTACTCGAACCCGGCCCACGACCCGCTGCAGCGGCTGCGCACGGGGCGCGCGGGCGCCACCGGCAAGGCGCTGCTCGACGCGATGGCCGCCGAGTACCACTGGGTGCTGGACGGGGCCGCCACGCTCCCGGACGGGATCGTCTGCCACGCCCGCGTCACCTTCCGCACCAAGTCGCTGGACGGCGAGACGGAGGAGGGCGACGGCCTGGCCGCCGTGAGCGTGGGGAACACCGGGGTGGAGGCGCTCTCGGCCCAGCTGGCGGCGGTGATCGCCCCCGCCAACGCGCGCAGGGTGGAGGACCAGCTCGAGGCGGCGCAGCTGGGGCAGCGGCTGGAGCGGTACCCCGCGGCCGACGGCCCGGCCAAGTTCCTGGAAGCGCGCCACGAGAAGGGGTTCGTGGCCGTGGACGCCGGGACGGTGTGGAGCGTGCTGCCGCAGCGCGCCGGAGGGGCGAACGCGGGACAGCAGGGCGCGGGACAGCAGGGCGCCGGGGCCGCGCTCCCCGACGCCGTGGTGCACCGGCTGAGCGCGGTGAACACGCTGCAGCGCGAGCACGACCGCGCCTTCCGCCAGGTCGAGGGGCTGCGCCACCAGCTCTTCCCCGACTGGTGCCGCTACCAGCACGCGGCGCACCCCGCCGCCGGCGGCGGCGACCCGCTCCCCGACGCCGACGAGGTCCGCGACTTCCTGGAGCGCCGCGCGCTCCCGCGGCTCGAGGCGGCGCAGGCGATCACGGGCACGCTGACGCTGCAGGAGGAAGACGACGGGCGGCGCGTGACGGGGGCGCGGGGGACGCCCGCGGGGTCGCTCGCCGACCGGCTGGCGGCCGCCATCACGCAGCTGCTGGGCGACGTGGACGCGCTGAACCACGCGCTGGAGGCCACGGCGGGGAACCCCTCGTTCGTGCTGGCCCGCGCCGGGGCGCCGCGCTTCTGGGCGCCGACCGAGCCGGTGGTGATGGTGACCGGGCCCGACGCCGAGCCGTCGCTGCGGCACGGGCGCGACGGCCGCCTGCGCGACGACGGCCACCTGGACTGCCGGGTCCTCCCCGCCATCGCGCCGGCGGCGATCGTCGCCGACCAGGCGCTGACGGTCAGCGCCCTGCTCGACCGGGTGGCGGCCGAGCAGACCGACGTGCTGGCGGACGAGCGGATCGGCTTCGAGACCACCGACGGGAAGCCCTGGAACCCGCTTCTCCTGGAGTGGGCGGTGGAGCTGTTCCCGGTGCGGGCCGGCGACGGCACCCACCCCTACGGCACGGCGTACCCGGCCGACTACGTCACCCGCAGCTACACCCTTCCCGAGGGCGTCCCGTACCTGGCGCTTGCCCACGACCAGGTGGAGCTGGCCCGCGGCGCCAACGTGTACCGCGGCACGGCGATCCTCACGCCGCACGCGTGCATGCACCTGCGGGCGACGCTGGCGCGCGAGATGGCCCGCCTGATCAAGCCCCGCCTGCTGGCTGCCTTCTTCGACCACCAGGCGGTTCCGCCGTCCGAGCGCAACGAGCGCGGCGTGATGGCGCGGCTCGAGGCGTTCAACGCCTGGAGCAAGACGCAGAACCACTTCTTCCCCCCGATTCCCACCCCCGACGCATCCGAAACGCGCTCGGCGCTGGAGCAGGTCGACCAGTGGCTGCGCGACGCCGTCGGCGAGGCCTTCTCGTGGATCGTGGAGCACACCGAGACGTTCACCCTCCTCTTCCACCCCGCCCCGCCGCCCGACTTGGAGCACTGGTTCGTCGACCACGTGGACGACCTGCTGGCGCGCTCCGACCAGGCGTCGGGCCGGATGCTGGGCGAGATGCGCACGGCCGGCACCCCGCCGCCGCGCGTGGAGGAGCTGCGCGGCGCGCTGGCCGCGCTCAAGGACGACGTGCAGCTGGTGGTGCTGCGCGCCGGCCTGCGGCAGCTGGAAGACCGGCCGTGCCTGGCGCAGGCGCTCAGCGGCTTCAACGAGGCGCTGTGCATGCGGCGGCAGAGCTACCAGCTCCCCGTGGCCGACCCGCTGGCCTTCGCCGACGACCAGGAGCTGGTGGAGCGGGTGCGCGCGGCGGTGGCCGGCCACAACCGCAGCTCTCCCCAGCCGCTCGACGACTTCAACCCGATCCGCGCCGGGGCGCTGGAGCTGCTGGGGCTGCGGCTGGTGGACAGCTTCGGCCAGGTGCGCGACCTCCGCTGGAACGCGGTGACGGCCTCGGAGCCGCTGGCCCCCGCGGGTACCCGCTACCCGGTGCTCCTCCCCCCGAGGGTGGTGCAGCCGATGCGGCTCAACCTGCGCTGGCTGGCCGCCGACAGCGACCACCGCGAGATGGGCGACCACCCCGACACCAGCCCCGTGTGCGGATGGCTCCTGGCCAACCACCTGGACGGCAGCCTGGTGGTGTACGACGCCGACGGCGCCGCCCTGGGGGCGCTGACGCAGAGCCCCGACGAGCCGTGGCAGCCCGCGCCGGGGAGCGACCGCAGGCCCACGGCCGAGTCGATCGCCTCGCCGGTGCTGCGGCGCGTGGTGCGCGCGCTGCTCGAGCGGCAGCGCGCCTCTCCCGACGCCGGGCAGACCTTTTTGGACGACCTGCTGGAGGTGGTGGACAGCGCGCAGGACCGCATCGAGCCCGACCCGGGCGCGCAGCACGCCGGGGTGGCGCTGCTGGCGGGCCGCCCGCTGGCCGTGGTGCGCGTGTCGCTCGACCTGGAGCTGCGCGACCCGCCCGCGGTGCACCAGGGGTGGAGCGCCTTCCGCCACGACATGCGCCGCGCCGAGCGCGACACCCACCGCTTCGAGCAGGTGCGCTTCCCCGTGCGCATCGGCGAGCACGGGCAGCTCAACGACGGCGTGGTGGGCTTCTGGATCGAGGACGGGGCCGGCGGCTTCGCCGACACGCGCTTCTTCTCGCCCGCGGGCGACGCGCCCGACGGCCCCTGGTTCGCCGCGGGGGGGACGCTCCCGCCCTGGATCTCGCCGTCGCCCGCCGGGCCGGCGCGCACCCTGTGCCTGCTGGTGGACCCGCGCGGGGTGGTGCACGCCACCACCGGCGTGTCGCCGGTGAAGACGATCGACATCCCGGCCCACCAGTACCAGCCGGCGCTGCGCGCGATGGAGGTGACCTTCCTCACCACCCCGCTCCTCACCGACCGGGGCACCATCCGCATGACCCTTCCCGACGAGCCGGGGCTGGCCTGGTCGTGGCTCGAGCGCGACCCCGCGGGGTGGGCCGAGTGGACCACGCACGGGGTGGTGACCCGCACCCAGCTGCTGGCCGAGATCGGGGCCAACGGGCCCGCCGTCTGGCAGCAGCTCCTCGAGCGGAAGTGGATCACCCCGATCGAGGGGGAGCGCGCGGCCATCGCCTCGCCCGACCGCCGCGACGACCCCCCCGGCCTGGGCGACGCCCTGGCGATGGAGGTTCCCCGCGTGGAAGCGCTCTTCGCCCGTCTGCAGGTGACCCCGTTCCAGGCCCGGGCCACCTTCGCCGCCCCGCAGGAGATCCGCGAGGGGTGGCTGAGGCTGCGCAACGAACCCGCCGCCACCCCGCAACCCTGAGCACCCGGCGCCGATGAACCCGCCCATCCGGCTCGACCTGACCCTGGACGAGGCCAACCTGATCCTGGAGGCGCTGGGGCAGCTGCCCTACGCCCGGGTGCACGCCCTGATCGCCAGGATCCACCAGCAGGCCGTCTCGCAGCTCGAGCCCGGCGACGACCGCGGCCATTCGGGAACCGAAAGGACCACGCCATGATCATCCTGCCGCAGCCGATCGCGGTGCCGCGGGCCCCCAACCCGCTCACGCAGGGGCTCACCCTGCACCTGAGGCTGAACGACCCGGCCGGCACCACGCTGGCCGACGCCTCGGGGGTGGGGAACCACGGCACCGCGGCGGGAACCGTCCGCCAGGTCTACGACCCCGCCTTCGGGGCCGCCCGCGAGTTCGACGGGAGCACGGGGCAGGTGGCGCTCCCCGCCGACCCGTTCCCCGACCCGTCGGTCTTCACCATCGCCTTCTGGGCGCAGGAGCCGGCGGGCACGCCGCGCACGCCGGTGTTTCGCGGGCTGGTGGGGAAGGAGGGCGACCGCTACCGCAAGCCGGGGCTCTGGTGGTACGGGGCGAACGCCGGGCTGCAGTACGATTCGTACGACCCCGCCGGGGCGAAATTCGGCGCCGTCATCCCCAGCTTCTTCCAGGAGATGGGGAAGTGGGTGCACGTGGCCTGGGTGAAGCAGGGCACCACCTACCGCTTCTACCGCAACGGGGTGCTGGTCCACACCGCCCCCGCCCCCGCCACCGTGTTCACCGCCCCGGGCCCGTACTGGGTCGGGCGGGTGGACAGCTTCTGGAACGGGCGGCTCGCGGCCGTGCGCATCTACCGGCGCGCGCTGGCCGAGGCCGAGATCTGGTCGGTGATGGAGGACGACCGGGTGGTGCCGTTCCGCGAGTCGCACCCCGTGGGGTTCGAGCTGCACGGCGAGAAGCACGAGCACGCCCTGTACATCGAAGAGCACCCGGCCGCGCCGGGGCGCGAGGTTCGCCTGACGGTGCGCAACACCGCCGGGCGCCCCGTCTACCTGGTGGCCCCGGCCGCCGGCGCCGCCGCCGGGCCCGGGAACCACCACTTCCGCCTCCGCTTCCGCCGCGGCGTGCTCTCCACCGGCACCCTGCGCGGGCTGAAGGTGGTGGGCGCCGGGTGGCAGGCCTCGCTCCCGCAGGACGAGACGGACGGCGTCTCGGTGTACCTGCTGGGCTCCGGCGCCGCCACGCTCAACCCCGGGCAGGCGGTGGAGCTGCTGCTGCGCCCCCTGGCCGCCTCGCCGGCGGGGGGGCCGCGCACCACCCGGGTGGAGCTGTCCACCGGGCGGGTGGCCTACGAGCCGGGGGCCGCGGCCGACGAGTGGATCACCGAGTCGCGCAGCCAGGTGGTGAACGTCGCCAACCAGACGGGGCGGCGCGAGGCCCCCTTCCACGCGGGGTTCGCCGGCTCGAACACGGTGCTCAACCTGGGCCGCAGCGTTCCCGAGAACGACCTGGCGCTGCGCATCACCAACACGCTGGCGCCCGACGCGGCCGACCCCGACCGCTCGGCGGTGACGCTGGCCGGCCCCGCCGACGGCGCACCCACCCGCATCGTCCTTTCGGTGGACCAGGAGCCCGCCGGGGTCTCGGCGCCGTGGGCGCTGGGGCGCGCGACCGACCTGGCGGCGATGACCGTGGAGGCGCCCGCGGGGTGGACGCGCGCCGACACCAGCCAGGGCGCCGTGCGCGAATGGACCTTCACCCCGGGGGCCACGCAGCTGCTGAGGGCGGGGGAGTTCGTGGAGCTCCGCCTGAGGGGGATCGTCTCCTCCCTTCCCGGCGGGGTGGCCACCGTCCGCGTGCGCTGGCTGGGGCTTCCCGGCTACTGGGACGGGATGGCCGGCGTGCAGGTGCAGAAGTCGCCGCTCCACTTCATGCGCCCGGGGAGCGTGGGGGTGGGCACCAACGACCCGGCCGGCTTCCACGTGGCGCTGCCGGAGCAGGGAGGGTTCGGCGGCGGCAACCGCCCGGGGGTGCTGATCTCGGGCGGGGCGCAGGGGAACGCGTCGGTGGAGCTGCGCAACAACGGCACCGGCACGCCGTACCTGGATTTCGCGCTGCGGGCGGGGGTGGACTACGACGCGCGGCTGCGGCTGATCGCGCCCGCGAAGCTGATGCTGGAGGGCGCCGCGCTGGGGGTCGGGATCGACCCGCAGGTGCCGCTGCACGTGGCGGGCAGGGCCACCGTCACCGGCGCGAACCTCCAGCTGCAGCTTCACCGCGCCGCGGGCCAGCCCACGGGGAACGTGGTGTTCCTGGAGCTGCTGCAGGACAACCGGGCGGGCGTGCACCCCAGCGTGCGCTTCCACAACTTCGGCCAGTTCTGGCACCGCATCGAGGCGCGCCCCCAGGGGTTGTTCATCAAGGACGGGAACGAGGCCAGCGACGAGCTCCGCGACCTGTACGCCGCCACGGCGGTGCTCTCGGGGCTGCGGACCAGCGGGAACGCGGTGCTTGGCGGGCTGCAGGCCTCCGGGACGGCGATGCTCGGCGGGCTGCAGACCACCGGTGCGGCGGGGATCGGCACCGCGCCGGTGGCGGGCGTGCAGCTGCGGGTGACCGCCGGCGCCAGCCACCTGCAGCTCCACCGCCCCGTGGCCGACCCCCCGGCCAACGGGAACGTGGTGTTCATGGAGCTGCTGCAGGAGAACCGGGCGGGCGTGCACCCCAGCCTGCGCTTCCACAACTTCGGCCAGTTCTGGCACCGCATCGAGGCGCGCCCCCAGGGGCTCTACATCAAGACCGGAGACGAGGCGAGCGACGAGCTCCGCGACCTGTACGCGGGGAAGGCGGTGCTCACCGGGCTGGAGACCAGCGGGACGGCGGCGGTCGGCCAGCTGCAGGTGACCGGGTCGGCGGCGCTGGCCGGGCTGCGGGCCACGGGGACGGCGGTGCTCGACGCGCTGCACACCTCGGGGAGCGCGGGGATCGGCACCGCGCCGGTGGCCGGCGTGCAGCTGCGCATCTCCGCCGGGTCGGCGCACCTGCAGCTCCACCGCCCCCCCACCGCCCCCCCGGCCAACGGGAACGTGGTGTTCCTGGAGCTGCTCCCCGACACGCCCGGGCCCGCCGTGAACCCCAGCCTGCGCTTCCACCAGCCCAACCGCTTCTGGCACCGGATCGAGGGGCGCGCCGAGGGGATCTTCATCAAGGACGGCCACGAGGCCAACGACGATCTGCGCGACCTGTACGCCCGCGCGGCGGTGCTCAAGCAGCTGCGGGTGTCGGCGGGTTCGATCCACGCGCAGCTCGTCCGCCCCGCCAGCCAGCCGGCGGGGAACGCGGTGTTCCTGGAGCTGCTGCAGGAAGCCACCTCGAACGCCGTGCACCCCAGCGTGCGCTTCCACAAGGCCAACCAGTTCTGGCACCGCATCGAGGGGCGGCCCGAAGGGATCTTCATCAAGGACGGCCACGAGGTCAACGACGAGCTGCGCGACCTGTACGCCCGGACGGGGGTGCTCCAGGGGCTGCGGATCGGCGCCACCGTCATCGGCGAGGCCGAGCTGGCGTGGCTGAAGCGGCAGGCCTCGGGGGGCGGACTCATCGCCACGTTCTGAGCCGGCCCGTCGCCGGGTTCACGCACACCACCACCAGAACCGCCACCGGTCAATGGCTGCTACGTTCGATTTTTACTTCGTGGAGATGGGCCAGGGGGACTGCTGCCTGGTCCGCTGTCCCGACAAATCCATCGTGGTGGTCGATTGTGGAAGCACGGGGAACCACTACGGCAGCGTGCACGGGGTCACCGAGGGAAAGAAACAGTTGCGCGCCTGGACTGCCGAGAACGGCAACAAGGTGGACGCGCTGATCCTGACGCACTCGGACCAGGACCATTACAACAAGGTCGTGGACTTCTTCACCGACTGGGAGGAATACACCACTGCTAGAGGGAAGCCGCGGCGCAGGCTCAAGAGCGCCATCGTCATCGAAACAATCTACTTCAGCAACGCCGTGCTCCCTGGTCGCACCGGCGCGGCGCCGCTCGGAAACTACAAAACGGCGGGGCTGAACAAGAACGTCTACGCCCATCTCTTCTCCACGGCCTCGATCCACGAGGTCAACATCAACAGCGCTACGGACGGCGACAATCACGTCAAGACGTGGAGGAAAGGCGACGGGACCGCCAAGAGCTTCACCACGATGGACGACCCGGTCAGGCCCGTCGTCAACAAGCGTCACCGCGTGATCGGAGCGACGACGGCAAGAACCCCCTGGAAGGTCGAGATCATCGCCGGGAACGTCCCCAGGGGATACGGGGGTGCCAACGACGCAGCGACGGCGGAAAACGCGAAGAGCCTCATCACTCTTTTCACCCTCGGGACCAGGAAGGTGCTCCTGTGCGGTGACGCGACGTTCAGCACGGAGGCCTTCCTGCTGGAGGTGCACGGAGCGACCATCGCCGATACCGACTTGGTACAGATTCCCCATCATGGAAGCGATTACGCCTCGGGGACAGCGTTCATCAACAAGGTCAACCCCAGGGCGGCCGTGGTGAGCGTGAACTTCCTGGAGCATTCATACCGGCTCCCCCGCCACAGCGTCCTGCAACCGTGGATGAGCAGGATCGATGCGAACCACGGAACCCTTCCGGAACACCTCCTGGACTACTGGGTGGGACCCAGGCCGCTCGCGGAAGTCCAGGCGAAGCAGGCGCAATGGGACGCGGCCGGAAAGGAGCGTCTGCCGCACACGGGATGGAGTTTCGCCGCCCTGGCCCAGCCCGAGACGAACACCGAGATCGGGCTCTACCTGCTGCTGACCACCGGAATGTTCCTGTTTCGGCGAGAGGTGACCACCCGCCTGACGCAGACCGCGCAGAATACGCAGGCCTACAGGCTCACGACGGGCGGGCTGGACGGGCTGGAGTACGTCCCGGTGGAATACGAAGAGGACGAAGAGGACACCGATGAGCCGATGGATGACCCCGACGACGCGGATGCGTGACTGATGACCTTCGAGGAACTGCGCTCCGCCGTCGGCGCCGCGCGTAACGCGGACGGGCTCTTCGCCCTGACGTTGAGCACGCTCGGGTCCCCACCGCTCGACGAGCTCTCTGCACGCTTCTTCGCCGGGGGGCAGTTCCAGCTCACCGGCGCCACGGTGCACGACTCGCCCACCACCGTGACCGTCCGCGGTTCCGGTGCCGAAACGCCCTTCACGGGGACCACCGTGGTCGTGGAGTTCTTCCTGGTGGAAGGGGTGGCTGCGCTGCGGGCGGTGGCGACCGCGTCGGGGCCGTGGAGCTTTCCCCAGGCG
>DASWMA010000116.1:0-3093 GCA_036399995.1 Longimicrobium sp.
CTCTCAGGACGGGCGGATTGAGCGTGCGGAAGACGTCGCGCATGGCGCCGTAGACGGGGCGGATCACCTCGCGCGAGCGCGGCGCCTCCCAGGTGGGCCAGGTGAAGAGCGCCACGTCGGCCGCGCGGTTGCTCGCCGGCCACTGGGTGAAGCGCTGCCCCTGCCGCATCCCCGCCACGATCCGCACCCCGGGCACCGCCTCGGTGCCGAAGTCGCTGTTCTCGCGCGCGCCGGCCGGGTCCTGCAGCACGCGCCGCTCGCTGGGGTCGGTGAAGTTCAGGAGCATCCAGGGGATGCGCGTTTCGAACACGCCGCGCTCCAGCATCTGCCACTCGCCGTCCGGCAGGTCGCCCTGGCGGAGGATGCCGCGGTCGTAGCCGAAGGCGGCGAACTCGGTGCCGTCGCGGCCGAAGCGGCGGCGGTTGGTCACCACGCGCAGGCTGTCGTACACCCCGTCCTCGTTGGCGCGGGTGATGAACGGCCGGTTGTAGCGGCTCTGGTACCGGCCCCAGAAGAAGCCCGGCAGCGTGCGCTCGAAGCGCGGCGGCGCCACGGGCTGCCCCGGGATCTGCTCCACCCGGTCGATCACGATCGGGTTCGACGCGGGGTCGGCCAGCAGCCGCGCCTCGCCGCGCGTGACGTGCAGCGCGAACTCGAGCCCCACGGGAAGGCGCTCCCCCACGCGCCCCGGGAAGCGGAAGTCGCCCGCCTCGGGGCGGATCACGTCGAAGCCCAGGAACAGGTCGTCGGGAGCGCGGCCGTCGGCGGTCTCCACCTGCACCCACAGGTACGCCTCGTCCCACGCGGCGCGCACGGTGCCTTCGGGCGACTGGTAGAGCGGGCGGACGCGCTTCCAGCTCTCCACCCGCTGCGCCAGGGTGGCGCCGGCCACCGCCTCGCCGGGGTACTCGGCCAGCATCCCGTACAGCTGCTCGGCGTCGAGCCGGTTCAGCCAAAGGCGGTTGCGCTCCAGCGGGATCTCGAAGTCGATCACGATCCAGTTCTTCTTGAACCACTCGTCGATCCAGGCGAAGATCGCGCCTCCCGCCATCCCCGACTCGGCGATCTCGCGGGTGAGGCGGGCGTTGACCTGCGCCATCTCCCGTTCGTTGTGCCCGCCGTGGTGCCACCCCTGCGGCTGCAGGTGCGCGCTCCCGGAAGACGCGGGAACGCCGTACTCCGAGATCACCACCGGCATCCCCGGGTGGTGCGCCTTCAGCTCGCGCAGGTAGCCGAAGTAGTTCGAGCGGCCTTCGGAGCTGGAGGCGCGGTTGTAGCCGGGGTCCAGCACCATGAAGTCCGGATAGTACGGATAGGCGTGGAAACTGGCGAAGTAGCCGGCCGGGTAGGCCGCCGTGGGCTTCACCAGCGCCGCGTCGAGGTCGATGCGGTCGTTGTCGTACTCCAGCGGCTTGCGGTCGACCCGCTCGCCCAGCCGCGTGCGGATGGCGATCTCCTCGTCCACCGTGGTCTCGGTGGGGTGCTTCAGCGGGTCGAGGGTGGGCCAGTTGGTGTACGCCACCGGCCGCATCGCGCGGTAGGTGCGTGCCTCGTAGGCGACGATGTACTCGCACGCCTTCCCCAGCCACGCGTCCATCGGCGTGCCGCCGCGCACGGTCAGGTAGCGCCCGTTGTATCCCGTCTCGCCGGGGTGCTTGTCGTTGTGGTGGCCCACCGAGTACGGCTCCCACTCGCGCCCGATGATCCACGCCAGCACCCACTGACTCACGTCGGCCGTGTACTGGCCGCTGGCGTGGCCGGGGCGCGGCGGCAGGTCGAGCCGGCCGTGCAGCAGGTCGACCACGCGGCGCATCTCGGCGAAGAACTCGCCCTCCCACTGCGCCCCGGCGAAGTCGTCGTCTTCGGGAAGCTCGGTCCACACGCCGTGGATGATCCACAGCGGCGCCTGCGGATGCGCGCGGTTGTAGGCGGCCAGCGCGCGGTAGAAGTGCGGCGGGTGGATGGTGTACACGCGCACCGTGTTGGTGCCCATCGCCGCCATCTGCACGAGCCAGCGGGCGTAGGTGGCGCTGTCGGGGAACTCGCTGGGGTGCTTCCCCGGCACGGCCGCGCCCAGGTTCACCCCCTTGATGTAGAACGGCTCCCACCCGCGCGCGGTGCGGATCTCGAAGCGGTCGCCGTGCGCGCGCGAGGGGTAGACGGTGGTGTCGGGGAGCACCAGCGGCGGGCGCTGGATCACCACGGGCTCTTCGCCCAGGCGCGCCAGGTAGTCGCGCGCGTCCTGGTTGGCGGGGTCGATGCGGCGCACGCGGGTGAACGCCGTGCGCGACGCCCGCTGGTCGCCCTGCCGCCACGCCGCGATCCCGATCCCCACCAGCGCGTCCACGTCGTCGGGGCGCTCCGCCGTCACCGCCTGGAACGAGGCGCGCGCGGCGGCCACGTCACCCGCGCGGAGCTGCACGTAGCCGAGCCCGGTGCGCGCGCCCGGGTGCCGCGGGCACTGCCGCAGCGCCGCCTGGAACTGCGTGCGCGCGGCGTCCATCTGGTTGGCGCGGTACGCCGTCCACCCGCGCTCCACCGCGGGGTCGGCCACCCGCGGGCACTCCTGCCCCCCTGGCGTGCCGCCGGCCGGACCGGCGCCGCCCGCCGCGCCGAACGTGGGTACCGCGGCCGCGGCGAGGATGGCAGACGAGGCCAGAACCGCGGCGGCAAGCCGCGGACGTCTGGCCCCGCGACCCTCGACAGAACGTGAGATGAACCGCATCAAGCTCCCTTTCCTGCTGGATTTACAGCGACCCGTATGAGTACGATCCTTGGCGGCGCGCCGGATGTCGGAACGCTTCGGACGCCCCGCGAGGCCCTCCCCCGCGCCTGGGAGCGCTCGCCCCTCCCGCTGCGTGGGAGGGGTAACTGCCCACGATCCCTCGGCCTCGGACCGCCCTCACCCCGGGTTGAAACCCGGGGCTGGAAGGTCGGGAAGTCCGCCTGCGCGGACTGCGTGCCGACGACTCGGAGTGCTTCGGACGCCCCGCGAGCCCTCCCCCGCGCCCGAGAGCGCTCGCCCCTCCCCCTGCGCGGGAGGAGTCACTGCACCTCTCGACGACACCGCTCGAAGTGCAGTTGTTGTGCTCC